>JAEXGX010000083.1 GCA_023450535.1 Pseudomonadota bacterium
TCTCATTATCCGTACGAAGCTTCGCTTCTACGGCTAAAGGCGCCCCCCGCGCCCCGTCGGGGGAATGGTTCCTCCCGCCCCCCCTCGATGGTAACAAGTTGAAGCTATTGAGGGTACAGGGGGATGATGCCCCTGCCGCGGGGAGTTTGAGGGGGCGAGAAGCCCCCTCAAGGATTTTTTCAGAACACTCAAAATCAGGACGGGTCGCGGCTTTGCCGCGCCGTACGCAACTGATTTTTGTGCCTTTCCGGCAAACCGCTTTGCGGCTTGGACGGCGCAAACTCCGCTACGCCCTATCGCATTACCCCGCCGGATGAACGCGCGGAACGGCGCCGGGTTATTTTCTCTGGGCGGCAAGTTCCCTGATGAGCGTCTCGTAAGCGGCGGATTCGCTCTTGATGAATTCCAGCGCCTCCGTACTGCCCAAATACGAGGACGGCAACCCCAGTTTATGCAGTGCCCCGGTGAATTCCTTGTCCGCACAGGCTTTTTCCATAGCGGCGCTCAGCGCGGTCTTCACCTCGGGGGAAACATCCTTCGGGGCGAAAAGGCATCCCCATTGGCTGGTGCGCAAGTCATATCCGAGTTCTTTGAATGTGGGCACATCCGGAAACGCGGGGTCACGTTCCTCACTCATGATCGCAAGGGCCTTGACATCAAAGGTGGAAAGCGTTCCCGCCGTGGTGGCGTACACCTGTACCCGGTTGCCCGCCATGCCCTGAAACGCGTCGGCATCCCCGGTAAATGGAACATGCTTGGGAGAAACGCCGTATGCATTCCATACCTTGAGCAGCGCCATGTAGGGAAGCGATCCCACTCCGGCGGACGCCCAGAATACCTTGTCCGGCTCTGCCTTGATGGCCTTTATCATATCATCCATGCCATTCCACGGGGAACTTTTCTGCGTCACTACGAAATAGGGAGCATTGAAGGCGCGGCCGATGATCTCAAAGGAATCCAGCGTATAGGGCACCTTGCGCATGTGCGGATGGATAGCCAGCGGCGCGGAAGGAGAGAAGCCCAAGGAGTAGCCGTCGGGTTTGGCGGTAACCACGGCATTCATGCCGGTCACGCCGGCCGCGCCCACAATATTCTGCACGGCGATATTCTGCCCCAAGACCTGGCTCATGCTGTACGCCAGCAGCCTCGCCACAAGGTCGGCTTCGCCGCCCGCACCAAAAGGCACGGTAACGGTAACAGGACGGTCGGGATAGCCGGCAAAGGTCATACCGGGAAGCAAGAGAGCGGCGGTCGCCGCCAGCGAGGTCAAAACAGTCTTGAACATAGCCAACTCCTAGAAATCTGAGGGTGTACAGGCCAATCGGTCCTTGGGAGACCGAAAAAGAGGACCAAGAAGAAGCAGGAGCGCGATGCCGAACAGCACCAGCGCGATGGGATGATCCAGCAGATAGGACGGCAACGGAGTGTCGCCCTTGTACAGTACAGCCTGGCCGATGCGGTATTCCAACTGTCCGGACAGCACATAACCGATAAGCAGCGGCGCAGCGGGAAAATGCGCCATGCGGGCGGCAAAGGCGATCATGCCGATGAGCAGGGCCATCCACACATCAAACATGTTGCTGCGCGGCAGATACACGCCCACCAGCGAGCATATGAGGATCAGGGCCAGAAGCACGGCAGTGGGAAAACGCAGAATTCGCCCGAAGCCCCGGATACACAGCCACCCCATGGGCAGGATAAGCAGATTCGCCAGAATGAGCAGCATGAACGCCCCATAGACGATATCCGGATTATCTGCCATGAGGCGTACGCCGGGCGTGATGCCATGCAGGGTCAGCGTGGCCATCATCAGCGCCATGACCGGCTCGCCGGGGATGCCCAGCGCCAGCGTAGGAACCAACGCTCCCCCGGCCACGGCGTTATTGGACGATTCCGCCGCAATAAGCCCGTCCGGCTCGCCCTTGCCGAACCTCTCCCGGTTGGGAGAAAGGCGGCGCGCTGTGGAATAGGCGATAAAGGTCGCGGCAGTGGCGCCGGTTCCGGGCAGAATGCCGATGCCGCAGCCCAGCAGCGAAGACCGCAGCAAGCCCCCTGCCCTGCGCTTCATTTCTCTCCAGCCGGGCAGCTTCATGCTCCGGCAGTCAATGGGGGATGATTCCTTCTGGCTGTGCATTTCATACACACGCCAGAACAGTTCCGCCAGGGGAAAGACGCCGATAACCAGCGGCATGAGGTCAATTCCCGAAGCCAGATTCTGGGAATCAAAGGTAAAACGCAGTTCCCCGGACACGGGATCGGCTCCGACTGTGGCAAGGAACAGACCCAGCACTCCCATGATCACGCCCTTGATCTGATTGTCCTCGGACAGGCTGGTGATGCAGGCCAGCCCCATGCAGATAAGCCCGCAAATCTCCAGCGGCCCACCGTATCGGACAGAAAGAGCGGCCAGCGTCGGGGCGGCCAAAATGAGCACTACGCATGAGATCAGCCCGCCCAGCAAGGAGGCGATGGTAACATAACCCAATGCCTCGCGGGCCTCTCCCCGCCGGGCCATGGGATAGCCCTCCATACCCGTGCAGGCCGACTGCGGTGTGCCCGGCGTATTGAGTAACACAGCAGAGATGCTGCCCCCATAGATGGAACTGGCATACACGCCCATAAGCAGCGCGATGGCCGGCGCGCTGCCCATTTGCAGTGTAAACGGGATACATACGGTAATGGCCACAGCTGTTCCTAAGCCGGGCAGTGCGCCGATAACCACGCCGAACAGGGAGCCAGCCACAATGGCCAGCAGTGATAAGGGATCTGTCACCAAAATCAGGGCATGCAGAATATCCGCAAGCATCATCCCCTCCTTTTCAGAGCAGATTAACGTTGAGATTATAATGGCAGAGGTCCACACCTGAATTGCGGCTGCTCAGGTGTCTCGACGGAGTCCCGTTACACTCAGCTCCGGGAGCGATTTCAACGTGAACCCGTTCTAGAACCAGTCCAGCCAGATACCCCGGGGCATGGCCACACCGAGAAGCTTTTCAAACACCAGCCAGGTGATCAGCGCTCCGGCCACGGCGATGGGCAAAGCCTTGCGCCAGTCGCGGTAGTGCATGACATAAAAAAATACCAGCATGAACAGCAACGTGCTGAATGCCAGCCCCAGGTATTCAAAGGCAAAGGCATATATGCCGAAAGAGGCCACGGCCCCGAGCAGCGCGGGCCAGCACGGCAGCAGAGAACGCCAGTCGCAGTCCGCCTCGTCCGGATCCGGCTTCAGGACATACAGCACCGTGGCAGCCAGCAGAATATACAGCAACACTTTGGGATAAGTCATAATATCCATGCCGCCTTCGTCCGCGAACAACATGACGCGCGGCTCCATGGCGGCCCGGAGCATGATCCCTCCGAAGACGAACAGGACACCCCCAGTGACAAGTTTCTGTTTGGAAACCATGGGATCTCCTTTCCCGCCGGGCGGGAAGCTGAAAAAGATCACGATTCCGGCGCGTCCTCCCCGCCAGGCATTCCAATATGAGCAAGCAGGGATTCGCACGCCTTCAGACCGATGACACGGCCGGCTTCCCGTTTCCAGTACAGGCCGCCGATCTCAAGAACGGGAACTTCATTGAGCATGCCCATGCGCGCCAGCAGAGGGGGCTCCGACATAATATCCACCTGCCCTCGCAAACTCAGATTGCGCATGGCCTGATGAAGGTTGCGCTCAATTTCCGTAATGCGGGCGGCGTCATTATCCCAGAGTGTGATATGCAGAAATCTGCTCATGAAAGTTCTCACAAGTTCTTTTTCATAAATTTATGGTAGTGATAAATTTTAGTCAATAGATAATTATTTTTTATCCAGGAATTCAATAAATTTATTGCATTACTTGTTTTAAATCACGATGATATCATAAAAAGTTTCCAGTTGCCTCAACTGCGGAAAAGCTTTATTAATATCAAATAATCCTCCTGAAAAGGAACCTTTTGTGCAATTTGACGACCTTACCCTGAACAGATCTTATTCTTTTGCAGCACGGCTTTTTGACCAGACCCGACACTTGTCGGCAAGGGATCAAAAACTGGTTCTTCTGGGCTGTCTGAGCGGTCTGCGCCTTTCTTCCGCCGGACTGGAAAATATCCGCTGCTCTCTCACTCCCGAACTGAGCGGATGCGATCGCATCCTGTTTGCCATTGCAGCGCTCAGCGAAGCGGATCGCCTGGCCGGGGCGCGGCAGCTCCCCCCCGTGGAACTTGTGGACCTGATGAGTCACCTTCTGCCCCTGCAAGCCATGCATGAAAAAGACTGTCCGACGGACACGCTTCAGGGGACGCTCATCTGCCATTCCGACCATACGGTGCAGCTCGCTCTGTGGTTTGCCGCACACGGCATGGAGGTGCTGTATTCCGGCACGGAGGACTATATCCGCCACATTGCAGCCTTTACAAAAGGAACGGTATTCGCACTGCCCGAAACTGAAGAACTCTGGAGTACTGCATTTCATTTCGCCATCCACAATACCGGCAACGATGACGCTGCCGCCCCCTTTCTGCGCCGTTTGCTGAAAACCGGCTGCAAAGGCGCGGTAGTCATGACCAACTGGTCCTTTCTCAGCGCGTCCTCGCCGCGTTCCCTCCAGCTCAAACAACGTCTCATCTCAAGCAATTGTCTGCTCTCCGTGACGCAGTTTCCGGAAGGCGTCATGCCGCGCATGTTGCCCGCGCTGCTCCAGATCGGCCCGGCGAAGAGCAGGCCGCATCCCGTACGCCTGGTCAACGCACGCGACTGGTTTGTTTCCGGGCGGCAGGGTCTGCTGGAAATCAGTTATCTCAACCCTATTCTTGCGCAGATTTACCGCTGGCCGGAGGACAAACTGCCGCGCTGGTCTCCCCGCCCCCCGGCCGAAGATGTCATGCCCGACGAACTCCTGAACCGGCGCTGCGACCTGCGCCTGCGTGATACTCCGCATGTAGCCCACGGCCTCCCTACAAACTGGGAAAGCCTTGGCGGGTGCGCCTCTCTGGTGCGAGGCCAGATGTTGGCCAAGAGCAAAAGCCCGGAAACCAGCCAAACCTTCCATGAAGTGCTCCTGGCGGATATCAACGAGCACGGCTTTATTTCCTCGGCCAGCCGCTTGGTAGAAGACGCCGCGCCCCTGCCCCGCTCGCGCAAGGTTGCGCGTCTGCGTGAAGGGGACATCCTTATTGTCTGCAAAGGGGCGCTCCAGTCTCTCGGAAAAGTGGGCTTCGTCACACGGAATGACAGTGACTGGCTTCCGAGCCAGACCTTCTACCTCATTCGCACCGAAGGTATGGACCCAATCTGGCTTTTTCACTATCTGCGCTCGGAAGAAGCCCAGAACTACTTCAGAACGCACAGCTCCGGCACAAGTATTCCCCAGATTCAAGTAGCGGATATCGCGGCCATGCGTATTCCCGTTCCGGACGAGGACGCGCTGGAGCTGGTACATGTCCTGCACGCGAAGGCGCTCAAACTGGAACGCAAGCTGGCGAAACTGCGGCAGGAGGCCGTGGAACTCCGCCGGGAAAGCGACAAACTGTTCCGGGGGCTGCGGCGTTCCGACGGGTAGCTTTGCGAGTTCATCTGCTCCTCGGGTAGAGCGACTCTCAAAACTATGACGCGGAGACCGAATGGCGTTGTAGTGCGGAGGCTTGAGCATCGAATTTCGTTTTGCTCGATCTTCTTTATCCTTCCACCCTCCGACACCTCCCCTTGTCCCTGCCCGGGATACCCCTCCCCTGTTCTGGCACTTAAGCCTTCCCGTATCTTTCTATCCTGTCTTCCTCTGCTCTCCATTCACCGTCCGCACGCTTGCCGCGAGGCTAACCCGCTTCGCGGTCTACCTCGTGATATATGTGCTCGGCGTTCGTGAGTACGCGCGCGGGAGTGAATCCCGACGCGCCCTCACGCCTCGCTCCAAGCTCGCTACAGCTCGCGCCTCCGGCGGTTGAGGATGTAGCCTTGCCCGACGTATTCCAGACTTCGGAATCGTATCGCCGGAGATTCAAACAGACTGGAGCGTCGCCGTCCCACGAGCAGAGTATAAACGGCGCGCCCGCAAATTGAGCAGCAAGTTGCATTCAATTTGCGGGCATCCACAAGAAATATTGCTCTGCGAGGTAAGTGGGGTGTTCCGTGGGTTTGGAAAGATAAGGAAGATCGAACAAAACGAGGTTCGATGCTCAAACCTTCATGCCACACCCCCCTTCAACTTGAGCGTACCCATCATTTTTCACTATCATTCCACTGAAACCGCAGAACTTAGTTACTATAAACATAATAATTATATATTGACTAGTTTTATCAAATAACTCAAAAGGAAGCCATGGCGCGGCACATTGCGACCCCGCGCCCCCCGCGCGCCAGAGGGGAAATCACAACCACTTCACGTCAAGGACAAAGCCATGCGCGAAAAGAAAAACGTCATCGTGGTCATGATGGATACTCTCCAGTTCAACTACCTCGGCTGCTACGGTAACAAGGTGGTCAAGACCCCCAATATCGATCGTTTCGCCTCCGAGGGCATACTGTTTGAAAACGCATACACTGAAGGCCTACCCACCGTGCCCTGCCGCCGTGCCATGCTTACGGGCCGCTTCACTCTGCCCGTCAAAGGCTGGTCACAGCTCGACGTGAACGACACCACCATCGCGGATCTCTGCTGGGGACAACCTATTGAAAGTTACCTCGTTCATGATTCCGGCCCCTTCCGTCTGCCCAAATTTGGCTATTCCCGCGGCTTCGATAATGTCTTTTTCCTGCACGGCCATGAAACCGACCACCAGTACTATGCCCAGGACGATCTGAGCACCGATTTCAGTCCCGAGAATTACTACGAAGATCACGTATTGGAAAAGGCTGACGAAATTCTGGGGGAAAATGTCATGCGTCCCCTGCTCAATCAGGTGGAATGCCACCTCAAAGAGCGTCAACACTGGAAGAGCGACGAAGACCAGCACGCTGCCGTGATCATGAAAAAAGCTTCAGAGTATCTGGAAAACCTGGATCAGACAAAGTCCTTCTTCATGTGGGTGGACTGCTTTGATCCTCATGAACCCTGGGATGCTCCCTCGGTGTATGACCCTGAACTCAGATGTCCCTATGATCCCGACTACGAAGGCAAGGACATGTTCCTGCCCATCCAGGCCCATGTGGACGGCCTGTATACCGAGCGGGAACTTCAGCATATCCGCGCCCTGTATGCAGAAAAACTGACCAACGTAGATAAATGGCTCGGACATCTGCTGAAGAAAATCCACCAGCTCGGGCTGGAAGAAAACACTCTGGTCATGCTTGTATCCGACCACGGCTCCCCCATGGGCAACGGCGAGCACGGGCACGGCATCATGCGCAAGTGCCGCCCCTGGCCCTATGAGGAGCTGGCACATGTGCCCTTCCTTATGCGCGGCCCCGGCCTGCCGCGCGGCAAGCGGGTGAAAAGCTTTGTGCAATCCTGCGATGTGGCGCCCACGGTATGCGACTTTCTGGGCATCGGTGTGCATCCTTCCATGCAGGGTAAGAGCCTTCTGCCGCTGGCCAGGGGAGAGGTGGAAAAAGTGCGCGATTTCGCCATTGCCGGCTATTTCCGCTATTCCTGGTCCATCATCACGGAAGACTGGTCTTTCATTCACTGGCTGAAGGACGATGAAAAAAGCGTGGCCGACGCGCGTTTCGGCATCTACGGTCAGGATCTCGCGGAATCCACCGCCCACCTGCGCCAGCTATCCAAGGCCAATGTTGTGGAAGACCGCGATACAGCCTTCTACAACAAAGCGTATGAGGCGCACAAAAAAATGGCCTCGCTCGACGGCGAGGAACAATGGACATGCACGGCGGCGGCTTCCACGGAAGTGCCGGAACGCGACGAACTGTATGACCGCCGCACCGACCCCTTCCAACTCAGAAACGTAGCCCACGAACACAAGAGCGTGGCCATGGATCTGCTTGACCAGCTTAAACTGTTTATGTCCGAACTACGCGAGTCATAAAATCATATGGTCCACGCGCCGCTCTCTCCGGCGGAGCGTGGACCACTGCTTCCCTGCTCGGGCTTATCCATTCACATTCCACGGGAGGTTCTCATGACCCGCCAGACCAAGGCATTTTTCTGCGCAGGGCTTACAGTTCTCGCCTGGTCCACGGTCTCCACGGCGTTCAAGCTTTCCCTGGAAGCCATGACGCCCATGCAATTGATTTTCGTCAGCATGACGACTTCCGTGCTCTTTCTTGGCGTCACCCAGTTTTTCCGGACCAGAGGCCAAACCTTTCGTGAATTCCGGGAGTTTACCCGCCGCCAGTACCTTGATTCACTTTTGCTTGGCATCATGCTCTACTGCTATTACGCGCTGCTGTTCATGGCCTATGCCCGGCTGCCCGCGCAGATCACCCAGCCCATCAACAACACCTGGGCGCTTATGCTGGCTCTGCTGGCAGTCTGGCTGCTCAGACAAAGGCTCTCGCCACGCGAATTTTTCTTCATGCTCGTGGCCTATGCGGGCGTCGTGGTCATCGCTACGGGTGGAGGCGACAAACTTGGCCCACCCAACCCCTTCGGGCTGGTCTGCGTAATCGCCAGCACGCTGCTGTATGCCCTGTACTGGATCGTCAACACGCGTAGCAAGCTCCCCCCTATCTCCGGCCTCTTCCTCTGCTTTCTGGTTTCCGGTTCTCTGGCCGGTCTGACCCTGACCCTGAACGGTGACGGGCTGCCCCCCGCTTCCACCCTTTTGCCGGGAATATATGTCGGGATGTTTGAACTGGGCATTCCCTTTCTGCTCTGGGGGCTGGCCCTGCGGCTGACCGATTCTGTGCCGCGTATCAGCACGCTTCCCTTTATTGTTCCCTTCCTCGCCCTGTTCTGGATCAGTCTCATCCTCAAGGAACCCATTGCCCTCAGTACGGTAGCCGGCCTTGTGCTCATCGTGGGAGGAACCTTCATGCAGCAGCGCGCGGCGGCAAGGCGGAGCGGGTAATTCCGCATCAACTGTTTCATACGTCGGAATCATATCCAAATAATTTCAGTAGATTAAAAAGCCGGAGGAATATTCCTCCGGCTTTTTCTCAGCTTTAAACATAAAAATAGAACAATGTTCTAAAATCTCTTGCCAAAAAAACTTATGTTCCTTACTATGGAATCACGTTCCATTTACAAGATACTCCGTGTCTCCTCGCGCGGTGCGGGGAATGCCCAGCTCTGGAGCTCTGCGCTCCCTTTCTGGATGGCACGCCGTTACCGGGCCGCCGCAATCCACTCCGGCGGGAAACAGTTCACGGGGAAGCCCCCCATAACTTCGGGAGTTTGTTTATGTTTGACGTCATTGACAAAATCATGAACCTCGATATCGGCAACCGCGGCATTGCTCATCTGTATGAACCCGCACGGGCCCGTAGCGGAGGCGAGGCTCTGTGCAAGGCTGCGGCGGAAGTATTCATGAAGCTGCAACCCAGCGATACGGTTTTCCTCCTGACCGGCTCCCTGACACGTGCCTGGGTATCCCCCGAAATTGGAGAAAACGACGGTCCCATGGGCACGGGAACACTGGCCGGAGCCTTGTCCAAGGCGTTCAAGTGCGTTCCGATGATCTTCACCGACGAATTTCTGCAGGATAAAACAGGAGCTATCGCCCAAATGGCCGGTCCCAACGTGGTGACGTACGAGCAGGCCAGTGTGGCAGCGGGCAACCCCCGTTATACCTGCGTGACAGTTATGGGCACCTGTGCGGCCGAGGATGCTCTGGCCAAACAGCAGTGTGAAGATCTGGTTGAACGGTATAAGCCGAAGGCGATCATTTCCATCGAACGCGCGGGGCAGCGCGCCGATGGCACCTATCGCAACATGATCGGTCAGGATTTCAGCCAGGGCCGTTCACGTCTTGACTACATGATATCCGCCGCCCAGACGCGCGGCATCCCCACCATCGGTGTGGGGGACGGCGGCAACGAAATCGGTATGGGGGCACTGGCCGAGGAAGTGGCGGCGCACATTCACCTCGGTGATCAGATATGCCCCGCCAACTCCACTGACATACTGCTTCCCTGCGGCGTATCCAACTGGGGCTGCTACGCCATTCAGGCCGCGCTGGCCATTCTTACCGGCAATATCGCCCTTGCCCACACGCCTGAACTTGAGGAACGCATGATCCACGCGTCCACCTATATCGGCCTGGTGGACGGCACCACCGGAACGCTTGAAGCCAAGGTGGACGGCATGCCCGCCGATGTGCACAAGGGCATTGTGGAGCTGATGTACAACACCGTGGAACGCGCCCTGAAAAAGAAAAAGTGAGTTTTCCACCCAGAACCGTTTAATCATGAGGAGCAATCATATGGCCAGCATCGAAAGAATCGGCGTTTCCGAACGCAACAGCCGTGCCGTGATTTACAATAATTTCGTCTTTCTGCCCGGCGTCGTGCCCGGTGACAACCCTCCGTCCATGGATATCGCCGAGCAGGCGAAAATGACACTGGAAAAAGTGGAAAAACAGCTTATCGAAGCCGGAACGCGCAAGGAAAATCTGGTCAGCGCCACCGTCTATCTGCGTGACATCAATGATTTCGCCGGGTTCAATGCGGTCTGGAACGCGTGGATCGCGCCGGGCTGCCCCCCTGCCCGCACCTGCGTGCAGGCCTGCATGTCCCGCCAGAACAATCTGTGTGAAGTCACCGTAACGGCGGCAAAGGACTGATTTCTTCGCCTCCGGCGCAGGTGTCCGCCGGAGGCTCATGGTTTCCCGGCCTTTCAAATGTCAAAGGAAGTGAGCCATGTTCTGCGATTTCAGGCTGCGTCCTCCCATGGGAGACTTTCTCGGAACCGCTCAGTATAATCTGGAAAGAAATGCCCGTATCGCCACCAGGTTCGGCATGTATCAGGCCGAATCCACAGCCAGGCTCTCCATGGATCTTTTTCTTGAGGAAATGGATGCCGCCGGAATCAGCCTCGGCGTCATGCCCGGCCGTTACAGCGAAGTTTTCGGCAATGTTTCCTGCGCATCCCTGCGGGCCATCATGGCCGCGTACCCCGGCAGATTTGCCGCGTTTGCCGGAGTAGACCCGCTTGATACTCCTTCAGCGTTTGAAATCCTTGACAGCGAAGTCATGAACGGCCCCTTTGCGGGCATCAATGTGGAACCTCTTACGGCGCACAAAACTCCTCTCTTCGCGGACGACCGCCGTATTTATCCCCTTTATGAGCGCGCGCAGGAATGCGGCATTCCCGTCATGCTCATGACCGGGGGCATACCGGATGTTCCCATCGACTATACTCATCCCCGGCATGTGGAAAATGTCGCCGTGGATTTTCCTTCACTGACCATCATCACCCCGCACGGGTGCTGGCCCCATGCGCGTGAACTCATTCGCGTATGCCTGCTGCGGGAAAACGTCTACCTTTCGCCGGACATCTACTCCATGGGGCTGCCGGGACATATGGACTATATCCAGGCAGGAACCACGTTTCTTCAGGATCGCTTCCTCTATGGAAGCGCGCACCCCACACTTCCCATGGAAGGCTGCGCCGCCTTCTTCCGTTCTCTGAATATCAGGGAGGATGTGCTGCGCAAAATATGCCGGGAAAATGCCCTGCGTGTTCTTAATCAAAAGGAGGAAAAAAGCGGAACGGCGTTGACAGAGCATGACCGATCCAATATTCAGAACTATATTCCATAAAATAGAACAAATGCGAATACCGGCAGAGTCCGACGGTATTCACAACGGACAAGGGAAGCAGGGCCTGGTTCCCCGCACCGGAATCCGGCCCTGCGCAAGGTCGATCACTCTTTTACGCAGGAGGCACCATGTCCATTAAAAAGCTCGCTGCGCTGCTCATGACGGCGATGATCATATCTCTGCCCGCCCTCGCACCGGCTGCGGATTACCCAACAAAGCCCGTGCGCATGATCGTCGGCTGGGCAGCGGGGGGCGGGGCAGATCTCATGATCCGGCTGGTGGAAAAGGAGTTCGAGCAGGAATTCGGACAGCCGCTGACCTTTGTTTATAAAACCGGTGCAAACGGGGCCATTGCGGCCATGGATCTGAAAAACGCGCGCAAGGACGGCTATACCATTGGTTCCTACTGCAATCCCCATCTTGTCACCAATATTCTGACCAAAAAGGGACAGTACAGCCTGGATGATTTCAGCTATCTGGCGCAGACGGCCATTGATCCTGCCTTTCTCGCCGTGCGCAAGGATTCCCCCATCAACAACGTGGAAGACTTCATCAAGGCCACCAAGTCAGGCAAGATGCTGGTGGGCTGCATAGACTATTTCGGCCCGACCAATTTCGCGGCGCTCAAAATGCACAGAGCCGGAGTCCCTTATTCCATGACCAGCTTCGGAAGCGGGCCCAAGACCATTTCCGCCATGCTGGGCGGACACGTGGACGCGGCTTTCCTCATGACCGGAACCTCCATGTCCAGCATCAGTGAAATGAAGGTACTGGCCATTGCCACGGCAGAGCGCGACCCCATGTTCCCCGATGTGCCCACTTTCCGCGAGCTGGGCTACGATATCGTAAATTACCTGTACCGGTTCTGGATGGCTCCAAAGCTCAAGCCGGAAGCGGAACAGCGCCTGACTGACGGACTGCGCGCCATCTACAGCAGGCCGGAAGTCATCGAAAAGAACGCCAAGGCCGGGCTTCAGGTACAATTCCTCGACGGTGCCACCCTGCGAAAGAATATAGAGGATTCCTTTACTGAAGCCGAAGAGCTGATCGAGTACAGCAATTCTCTGGACAACAAATAATTCACGCCCGTTCCCAAACCGGAGAAAGGAAGCGTGAAGCCTCCTTTCCCCGGGAAGTTTCATGCCCGCATTTCCTGCGTACATAAACGAGACGCGACATTCTGCCGCTCCAGCCTGATGACAAACCCCGCTTCGCGGAGTTTGCGCCGTCCAAGCCGCAAAGCGGCTTGACGGAAAGGCACGAAAATCGCTCGTTTTACGGTGCGGCTTAGCCGCGACCTGCTCGCAATTTTCGGGTCTGCTGACTTTGTCAACAGCCTCACGCGGCATTCTGCCGCTCCACTCCTCCGCCGGAGCTTAACGCCGCAAGAGGATGACGGCGACATCGGGAAATGGGGCGAGGACTTCCACCGCTGGCGCATAGCGCCTTACGGGTGAACAGAGCGGGAATGCGTTTCACCGCTCTCAACCCCGTGAGCGATTTCAGCGTGAAATTACTCTCTCGAGGTACCCCATGGAATCAGACGTATTCAGCCTGTTCATCGCAGGTCTGCTCAACGCCATGACGCCTTCCAACCTGCTTGTCATGCTCATCGGGCTGGCGGTGGGCATCATCGGCGGCATGCTGCCCGGCATCGCCGTGGTTACGGCCATTGCCCTGTTCATTCCTTTCACTTTCACCATGTCGCCCGAAACGGCGCTTATCGCGCTTGGCGCAGTCTATTCCGGCGCGACTTACGGCGGAGCCAACGCGTCCATTCTCATCAACACGCCGGGCCAGCCCTCCTCTGTAATGACGGCGCTGGATGGTTATCAGCTGACATTGAATGGCAAGGCGGAAGAGGCGCTGTACGCGGCGCTCCTCGCTTCGGCCTGGGGCGGTATCATCGGCACGGTGGTACTGCTTGTCTTTTTCCGACCGTTGGCCAGCGTCGCGCTCAAGTTCGGTTCCGAATCCTTTTTCTGGATGGCCATCTTCGGCCTGACCACCCTGGCCGCCATGTTCCCCGGCAAGGTGTGCAAAACCATGCTGGCCGGGGCAGTCGGGCTCGGACTCAGCACCATTGGTCTTGATCCTTCCGGCGGCATTCCCCGTTTCACGTTCGGCTCCTTTAATCTTCTTCAGGGTTTTGACATGATCGTGCTCATGGTCGCCCTGTTTTCCATTTCCCAGATGCTGGCCGTCACGGAAGAGAACGCCAACTACATTGCGAAATACGATCGCGTGCCCGGAGCGTTTTGCCGTGCGTGGTCAGCCTTTATGAAGTCAAAACTGATGGTAACCATCACGGGCTTTGCCGGTACCTTTATCGGCACCTTGCCCGGCGCGGGCGGTACCGTCGCCGCCATCATCGCCTATAACGAGGCCAAGCGCTGGGACAAAAACCCGGATCGTTTCGGCAAGGGCTGCATCGACGGCGTCATGATTCCCGAATGTGCCAATAACGCCTGCGTAGGCGGCGCGCTGGTGCCGCTCATGGCGCTGGGCATTCCCGGCAGTTCTTCCGCTGCCGTCATGGTCGGCGGCCTGCTGGCCCAGGGCCTCACCCCCGGCCCGGCCATGTTTCTCAAAAACTCAGATATCGCCTATACCTTCATTTCCAGTCTTTTTATCGCTAATGTCTTCATGATACTGGTAGGCTATGTCATCGCCCGCATCTGTACAAAAATTCTTGACGTACCCAAATCCATCATTGTACCCGCCGTCATCACCCTGTCCTGCATCGGCGCGTATTCGCTGCGCGGCACTATGTTCGACGTGCTGGTGCTTCTGATCGCGGGCGGGCTGGCCTACATTTTCCTCAAAATAGATCTGCCGCCCGTGGGTGTAGCTCTTGGCGTGGTACTCGGCCCGATCATCGAAGAGAATCTGCTCGTCACCATTTCCCGCGCACAAGCCTCCAGCCTTGCGGATCTTTTCCTGTTCTCTCCGTTGTCCGTGCTTTTTATCGTACTGAGTGCCCTGTCCCTGGCGCTGCCGCTCTATCTCGAGCACAAGATGAAAAAACGCCAGCCTGAGACGAGCCGCGCCGCTCACACAATGCGCCCGGCCAATCTGCTACGCTTTGACAGCCTGTGCTACCTCGCCATCCTCGTCATCTGCTGTTTCTTCATCATTGCGGCGGGAGATCTGGAAAAAGAGGACTCCGCCATCTTCCCCTACTTTGTGTTCGGCGCGGGCGTGTTCTTTTCGGCGCTGATTCTGTTCTGGCAACTCTTTGAACCCGCGCGGAAGAACCTCTCCCCGCAAAAACGCCACAGCTACTTCGTCATTGCCCTCTATTTCGGCATCGCCATGCTGGCCTATATGCTGGTAGAATACCTCGGATTCTTCACCGCCATGTTCCTGTGCATGCTCTGCATGCTGGCCTATGACCAGTTTGTGGAAAAGGAGCACGGAGTCTCCCTGTCCCGCTTTGTCCGGCTGACGCTTATCAGCTTTGCCGTCATCGGCGCGCAATATCTGGCCTTTACCCGGCTTATCGGCGTGGAAACGCCCGTAGGGCTGTTTATTTAGAGCTTTCTGTACCAAAACCACATGACCCCCCAAGGGAAGGCACTCATAAAACCCGCGACAACGCGGGTTTTATGAGTGCCGCGAAAATCTTGACAATTCTTCTTTTATGACATAAAAATAGAACATTGTTCTACTTAATGAAACAACAAATATTTTCTTCCGGTCGTATTCACGTTGACCTTTGCCCGTTTCCGTCTCATGAAAAAGACTCACCGTACGCAGCGGTACATCCCTATCTTCCGGAAGTGACACCATGGAAAAAGTTCTCGAAAAAGCCTTCAAAATCATTGATGAACTCCTCAAATCGGAAGGACCACGAGGTGTGACCGAGCTTGCGGATGAACTGGGGCTGGTCAAGAGCAATGTGCATCGACTGCTCAATTCGCTCATTGAACTGGAACTGGTGCGCCAGGTTCCGGATGGGGAAAAATACGAATTGACACTCAAATTATGGCAAATGGGCAACAAGGTTCTTTCCAAAACCAATGTCCGCAATATCGCGGAGTCATATATGAAACGCCTGAGCTCTCTCTCTCACGAGGATGTTTTTCTCTCCGCTCTGGAAGGAAACAACGTGCTCTATATCCACAAAATTGAGAGTAACCGCGTGGTGCGCGCCACTTTCGGCCCTGTCAATCCCGCGTACTGTTCCGCCACGGGCAAGGCTATCCTGGCCTGGACTACGGAAGAAAAGGCCCGCGAGAGCGTTCGCGGCGCGCAGCGCTTCACGGAAGACACCATTGTGGAGGAAGAAGCCTTTCTTGAGGAGCTGAAACAAATCCGGAAGCGCGGCTATTCGATTAATAAAGGGGAATGGCGGCGCAGTGTCCGGGGAGTAGCGGCTCCTATCTTTGATCATTGCGGCAGGGCTGTGGCGGCCATAGGCATATCCGGCCCGGCACACCGCCTCAGTCTTGAACTGCTTGCGGAACTGGCTCCTACCGTGAAGACCACGGCGGCCGAAATTTCCTCTCAACTGGGGTACTTGCCCGTCTGAGAGGCTGACAGACAGCGCCTTGCCGCCCCTGCCCGACAGGGCTGCGGCAAGGCCGCCGACGCACGGCGGCTGGCATGCTCCATGCGTTGGGTTTCACATGTATCGCGGCATTCCGTCGTATCCTGATCGATTGCGGTGCGGCTTCGGCAGGGCTTTCGCGGCGGAAAGCACGTACCCGTGAACCATTCTCCCACCTGACCGAAAAAGCGGAGACGGCCTGACCTTCCGTCCCGAACTCTTCGCGCACGCTTCCTTCGGACTCATTGAACCGGGGCATACCCCTGTCCTCCCGTTTTCGCGCGGGGTCTTTTCTCACGCAGTCTGGACAGAGGGAATGGAACACTTGCGACGAGGTAATTTGGCAATGAGAAACAGGATCAGGATAGAACGACGCTGGTGCAAGGGGTGCGGGATATGCGCGTCCTTCTGCCCGAAAGGCGTACTGGGGCTGGACGACGAGGAAAAGGCGGAGGTGCAGCATCCGGAGTACTGCGTGGGGTGCGGAACATGTGAAAGGCTGTGCCCGGATCTGGCGATTACGGTGAGCCGGATGGAGGAAGCGTCATGAGTGCGGAGGAATGTTTCGTGCAGGGGAACGAAGCCTGTGTGCGGGGGGCGCTGTACGCGGGGCTGAAGTTTTTTGCGGGCTATCCCATTACGCCGTCCACGGAGATGGCGGAGCTTCTCTCCGAGCATCTGCCCCGTCACGGGGGGCATTTTGTGCAGATGGAAGACGAGCTGGCCTCCATGTGCGCCATTATCGGTGCTTCGGTCACGGGCAGCAAGACCATGACGGCCACCAGCGGGCCGGGATTTTCCCTGATGCAGGAGGCACTGGGCTATGCCGTGATGGCGGAAATACCCTGCGTGGTGGCCAGTGTGCAGCGGGGTGGGCCGTCCACCGGGCTGGCCACCAGGGTGGCACAGGGCGACGTCAATCAGGCGCGCTGGGGCACGCACGGGGAACACTCGATCATCGCGCTCACGGCATCGGGCATTCAGGACGTGTTTTCTGTCACGGTGGAAGCCTTCAACATGGCCGAAACGTACCGCACGCCGGTGATTCTTCTGTTTGACGAGGTTATCGGACATATGCGGGAAAAGCTTGTCCTTCCCGAAAAAGGAGAGCTTCCGGTGGTGAACCGTTTGCGGACCTCGGTGAAGCAGGGGGTGAACTACCACCCGTATCTGCCGCGCGAGGACGGCCGCCTGCCCATGTCGGACTTTGGCGGGGTGCACCGCTATAACGTGACAGGCCTGTATCATGACATCTGGGGCTTTCCGACGGAGAAACCGGAAGAAGTGGAGAAGCTCTTGTACCATCTGGTGGAAAAAATCGAAACCAAAGCGGACGAGATTGCGCGCTACCGGGAATACTTTCTGGACGACGCAAAGATGGTGTTCATTTCCTACGGCAGTGCGGCGCGCAGTGTGCTGCATCTGGTGACCACGCTGCGTGGCAAGGGTATCCGGGCAGGGCTGCTGGAACTGCAGACGCTGTGGCCCTTCCCGGTGAACCTGGTGCGTTCCCGCACGGAACATGCCCGCCATGTGTACGTGGTGGAAATGAACATGGGTCAGGTATGCGCGCAGGTGCGTCAGGCCGTGGCGCGTCCTGACGACGTTTTCCTGATCAACCGCGTGGACGGCCAGCTGATCACCCCGACGGATATCGGGAACGTGATGCGCGTGGTCGAAGGGAGGGGTTTCTGATGGCGGTGCGTGATTTCATTCGGGAACGCTTTTTTCCTCACATCTGGTGTTCGGGCTGCGGCCACGGAACGACTCTCAACGCGCTGCTCCATGCCTTTGACGAGCTTGGCCTTGATCCCTGCTCGCTGGTGATGGTTTCCGGCATCGGCTGTTCGGCGCGCATTTCCGGTTATGTGAACGTCCACAGCATGCACACACTGCACGGCCGTGCGTTGGCCTTTGCCACGGGCATCAAGCTTGCGCGTCCGGATCTGAACGTGGTGGTGCCCATGGGCGACGGCGACGCCACGGCCATCGGGGGAAATCACTTCATCCATGCAGCGCGGCGCAACATCAACCTGACCGCGATTCTGATGAACAACCGCATCTACGGCATGACGGGGGGCCAGTACTCCCCGATGTCCGGAGCGGGCACACTGGCGACCACGGCCCCGTACGGCAACATCGACCGGGACTTTGACGCGGTAAGGCTGGCGGAAGGCGCAGGAGCGACCTTTGTGGCGCGGAGCACCACCTGTCATGTGAAGGAACTGTGCTCACTGCTGAAAAAAGCCATTCTGCACAAGGGTTTTTCCGTAGTAGAAGTCATGACCCAGTGCCCTACCTACTTCGGCCGCAAGAACAAGCTGGGCGGCGCGGCGGACATGCTGCGCCATTACCGGGATCATACCGCGCCGCTGGGGTCATCCAAGTTGGCGGAGTCTCCCGGACTCATTCCCCGGGGCATCTTCGTGGACCGCGAGGAACCGGAATACTGCGAATCCTATGAAGCGATCATCAGGCGGGTGAAGGAGTAGGACATGGAAAAATACCGTTTTCTTCTTTCCGGTTCGGGGGGCCAGGGGATCATCACCATGGCCATACTGCTGGCCGAGGCGGCGGCAATATACGAAGGGCTGACGGCGGTGCAATCCCAGGTGTACGGCCCGGAAGCCCGGGGCGGGGCGACGCGTTCGGACGTCATTATCTCCGACAATACGATTCTCTTCCCCAAGGTGACGCAACCGGGAATTCTCGTGGCCCTGAATCAAAGTTCTTTTATGAAATACGGGAGTCTGGTGCGTCCCGGCGGGTTGTTGCTGACGGACAGCCGCATGGTGCACCCCGACGGGGAGCTGGATGTGCGACATGTCGCACTGCCCCTGTATGAAACGGTCATGGCCGAGTTCGGCAAGGCCCAGGCGCTGAATATCTGCACGCTGGGCGCGCTGATCGGGCTGACGGGTGTTATCACCTCATCCTCGGCGGAAAAGGTGCTGGCGCAACGTTTTCCCCGCGCGGCGGAAAGCAACGCCAAGGCGCTGCATCTGGGGCTGGAGCTGTCAGCGGGGAGGGCGGCATGAATATTCATGAATATCAGGCCAAGGAACTGTTCCGGGCGTACGGTATTCCCGTTCCGGAAGGCCGCGTGGCAGCGGACGCGGCCGGAGCGGCGACGGCTTCCCGCGAACTGGGGCCGGAAGTGGTGGTCAAGGCCCAAATTCACGCCGGAGGCCGGGGCAAGGCCGGAGGCGTGAAACCTGCGACCACGCCGGAAGAGGCAGAACGAATTGCTGCATCCCTGCTGGGCCGCGCGCTGATCACCAAACAAACCGGGCCGGAAGGCCGCGTGGTGCACACGGTTCTGGTAGAGCGCGGGCAGAGGATCGCGCGCGAGCTGTACGCGGCAGTCACGCTGGATCGCGCCACGAGCCGCCCTGTGCTGATGGCCAGCCCGGACGGAGGCATGGATATTGAAGCCGTGGCTTCGCACACGCCGGAACGGATTATCCGCGTCCCGGCAGACCCGTTGTACGGCCTGACGTACTTTGAGGCGCGGCGGGCGGCGGCCTTTCTGGGCTTCACGGGCAAGGGACTGCACGGCTGCGCCCGCCTGCTGAAAAACCTGTTCCGCCTGTACTGGGAAAAGGACGCCTCGCTGGCGGAGATCAATCCGCTCATTGTGACGGAAGACGGGGATATTCTGGCGCTGGACGCCAAGCTCAACTTTGAGGACAACGCCCTGTTCCGCCATCCGGAGCTGATCGGACTGGCCGACGCCAACGAGCAGGACCCTCTGGAGCTGGAAGCGAACCGCCACGGCCTGAACTACATCCGGCTGGAAGGAAATATCGGCGTCATGGTGAACGGCGCAGGGCTGGCCATGGCGACCATGGATCTGATCAAGCAGGCCGGGGGCGACCCGGCCAATTTCCTCGACGTGGGCGGGGGCGCAGGCGCGGCGAAAATCGCGGCAGGTTTCCGGATCATTCTGTCCGATCCCAGGGTCCGGGCCATCCTTGTTAATATCTTCGGCGGCATCCTGCGCTGCGACCTTCTGGCGGAGGGCGTGGTCACGGCGGCGAAAGAGGCAGGCGTGAGCGTGCCGGTCATCGTGCGCATGCAGGGCACGAATGCGGAGGAAGGCCGCCGCATCCTGGCTCAATCCGGTCTGGCCTTCACCGTGGCGGAAAACCTCAGAGACGCGGCGCGTCTGGTTGCGGAGGTCAAATGAGCATCTATATCAATGCGGAAACCCGCGCGCTGGTGCAGGGTATCACCGGCTCGGAAGGCATGTTCCATACCGGGGAAATGCGCGCCTACGGCACAAACGTGGTCGCGGGCATGACGCCAGGCAAGGGCGGCGGCACGGTACACGGCCTGCCGGTCTATGATTCCGTGCGGGAAGCGCGGGAGGCCACCGGCGCGGACGCCTCGATTATCTTCGTGCCCGCCGCCATGGCCGCCGATGCGGTAATGGAGGCCGCCGACGCGGGCATTCCCCTTATCGTATGCATAACCGAAGGCATTCCCGTGCGGGACATGACCTGCGTTATCCCCTATGTGCGCTCCCGTGGTTCCTTGTTGATCGGACCAAACTGTCCAGGCCTGATCAGCCCCGGCCAAGCCAAACTGGGGATCATGCCCAACCGCATCCACCGGCCGGGACGCGTCGGCGTGGTTTCCCGCAGTGGCACCCTGACCTATGAGGTCGTGGATCAGCTGACACGCGAGGGGCTGGGGCAGTCCTCCTGCGTGGGCATCGGCGGCGACCCGGTCATCGGCCAGAGCTTCACTGACGTCATGAGGCGTTTCAACGACGACCCCGATACCGATCTTGTGGTCATGATCGGTGAAATCGGCGGCAATGCGGAACAGGAAGCCGCCGCCTTCGTGCGTGATCATTTCCGCAAGCCCGTGGTGGGATTCATCGCGGGCCGCACAGCCCCTCCCGGACGCCGCATGGGCCACGCCGGGGCCATTGTTTCCGGCCGCTCCGATACCACGGAGGAAAAACTCGCCTTCCTCCAGACCTGCGGCATCACCTGCGTTGACGACCTCGCCGCCATCGGCTCCGTTGTTAAAAAGATGGTTTGAGAGGTATGGGGGAAGAAGTCCCTTTTGAAAAGGGGCTCCCTCCCCCGCCCCGAAACATGCCAACCGGAGGTCCCCATGCCCGCTCTGGAATCCTGGATGATCGTACTGCCCCTGTGTACGGCGCTGGGCTGTCTATTCGGTTCCTTCACGTTCCGGCACTTTGCCCTGGGCAGCTCCGCCATCCTGTTCGCAGGCATGGCGCTGGGTGCCGCAGGCGCGGAACTGCCCCCCGCTATCAGGGAGCTGGGGCTGGCGCTGTTCATCTACGCCGTGGGCTCGGAAACAGGCGGCGGATTCCTTGCCGCCCTCGTGCGCCGAGGCCCGAGACTGGCCGCAGCCTGCGCCGCCACCGTAATTACAGGCTTTGTCACGGCCTTACTGTGCGGCCTGTGCTTCGGCCTGCCGCCCGCCAGCATTGTCGGACTGTTCGGCGGCGCGCTCACGTCCACCCCCGCTCTGGCCACAGCAATGGACGGCCTTGATACAGCCGGGGCCGCACAGCTGACTGCCTCCTACGGGCTGGCTTATCCCGCTGGAATCCTCGGCGTAGTGCTGTTCGTCCAGCTCGTGGGAAAACTGGAAGGCGTCGACGTGAAGGCGGAGGAAGCCGCGCTGGACAGTATTTCCCCTCTGAAGGACGACAGCGAAAAACCGCGCGGAAAGCTCCCTCTCTCCACAGGAACGGCTCCCCTGCCTGTACTTCTGGTCATCGGCGCGGGCTACGCGCTGGGACAACTCCCCCTGCCGCTGCCCGGGCAGGCCTCCGTCACCCTCGGCAGCGCGGGGGGAGTACTGCTCTGCGCCATCCTTGCCGCCAACAAGGAACATGCGGGAAAGCTCCCTCTCCTGCCCTCTCCGGAACTGCGTCTCTTCCTGAGGGATTTCGGCCTCTATGCCTTCCTCGCAGGCGTCGGCGTCCAGACCGGGGGAATACTCGACCGGGAAACCCTGCGTGAAGGCGGGTTCATACTGGCCGGAAGCCTGTTCACCGTCATCCTGCCCATGCTCGTATGCTGGCTGCTCTGCCGCCGTGTGTTCCGCATCGACTTCCTTACCATGCTCGGCGCGGTTACCGGCAGTATGACGTCCACCCCAGGACTCGCCGCCGCTACCTCCGTTTCCGCACACAAGTGCGTCGTGCAAGGCTACGCCACAGTCTACCCCCTCGCCCTCCTCTGCATGATCGTCATGATTAAGCTCCTCCATATCCTTATCGGTCCCGCTCTGTGGTGAGGCGTTTTTTTTTGTCAGCTCTATTTAAATATTCTATTGCCGGGATATTCACGGGATACACTGTCAACACAGGCTGTATGGAACATACGTTGCCACAAAGGCAGCCCATGTTCCACACGGGCGAAAGGCAACCGGTATCCACGGCTGGCGTCACTGCATCTCGTGCGGCTCCGCCGCCCTCAATGCCGCTCCGCAAACCTTTTCTTCTGCTCGCGCCTCCGGCGATTAATGGACTATCAGCCTGAAATTTAAACAGGACCTTGTTTTGCAACGGGATTTTCCAATACCTGCCGCCCAAACGCTACAAGCAGGGATGCGTCATCCCGCCCGGCGGCGTCACTCCTTCGAGAACCGTATCAAGGAAACGGCGCACCATGGGCGCGGGCGGCGTATCCCTGCGGCAGCATATGCGCACGCTCTCGGGTGGAAAGACATGATCCATAAATACATACTCCAGCTCACCGGGGAACAGGTCAAGGCCGCCCTCGGGGGCGAGCACCATACTTATTCCCAGCCCCCGGCGTACATACTCGCCCATAAGATGGATATTTCCTGCCTCAAGAAAGAGCCTGACTGTCAGCCCCCGGTCGAAAAATGCCTGTTCCAGCTTGTTTGAAGCAGCGTAGCGCACATTGGGAATGAGTTTGATAAACGGATATTCAGCTATCTTTTCCATACTCGGTCTGACGGTTTTTGTCAGTTCATGCCCTCGCGGAAGCATGAGCACAAAATGCCCCTGTAGCCACCAATAACTGGAAACATGGCTCGGCACCTGGGATTCCAGAGCAATGGCCAGATCCACCTTGCCCTCGCGAAGCAGTTCCAGCCCTCTGCCGGGGTGACGATCGAAAAGTGTAAGATCGGCATTGGGATACCGCTCCTTGAAGCGCCGAACCGGATCGGAAAGCATCAGACCCAGCGTTGCCGAAGCGGCGGATACGACAACCCTGCCGTGAAATTCATTATCCATGCCCTTCATATCGCTGAGCGTATCCCGATGAAGGCGCAACGTTTCCTCGGCAAAAAGGAAAAAACGGCGACCCGCTGCGGTGAGAACCATCTTCTGTTTACCCAGCCGTTCAAACAGAGGGAGGTTCAGCTCCTCCTCCAGGGCACGCAATTGCTGTGAAACAGCGGGCTGACTGCGATGCACGGCTTCCGACGCCTTGGTTATACTGCCCAGCGTCGCGATATAGTAAAAACTTTTAAGCTGCATCCAGTCCATACCCACGTCCATAGCCGATGCTCACGGCCTTTTTCAACAATCGCTCCGCGCGTTATTATTATTGTTTATAAACTTTATTCAAAAAATCGAATTGTCAGGCCATAGCTATCTCATCTAAAAGAAAAATCAGAATCCCATCCCGTTTAACCGGGCAATTCATCTCCTTCCCTGTCTGCCCGCCTGTTTCAGGAGTCCACATGGATTTTCAGAACGAATTCAGGGGAAAAACCGTGGTTCTTACCGGAGCCTACGGCGTATTCGGGGTCTGGATAGCCGAAACTTTCGCTGCCCACGGTGCGCGTCTCTGCCTTTCAGGTAGCAGCATGAGCCGTCTTGAAGCCCTGGCCGAAAAACTCGCGCTTAAGGAGCCGCCGCTGCTTGTCCCCGCCGATCTTACGCAGGAATCAAACATACTGGCGCTCGCAGACAGCGTCAAGAAAGCGTGGGGCGCTCCCGATATTCTGGTAAACAATGCTGGGGTCTACCCTTCGGGATTTCTTCTCGACACTCCCACTACGGAGTGGGATCGCATCCTTGGCGTGAATCTGCGCGCCCCCTTCATTCTAACCAGAGAGATCGCCACGCTGATGATCAAAGCGGGAAAAAAAGGGGCCATCATCAATATCGGCTCCGGAGCGGCCAACCGCATGCGCGCCTCCTCCGTGCCCTACTGCCTCTCCAAAGCCGCGCTTGATCGCCTGACAAAAGGATTTGCACTGGAGCTGGCCGAATACGGCATCCGGGTCAACTTGATCGAACCCGGTTTCGCCTCGGGCAGTGTTTCCAACCCCCTGCCCGAGGAACACGTCAAGGGAATGGGAGGGCGCATTCCACTGGGACGCGAATCCGGCCCGAACGATACGCCGAATGCGGTACTCTACCTCTGTTCCGATGCTGCATCTTTCATCACCGGGGCAACGCTTCCGGTCGATGGCGGCAACGGAGCAGGCATCCGGGCCGTCTATCAGCAAAAAAAACATGCTCTGTAAAACCGAACAGGTGGCTTGCCCGCCATGTTCACCCCGCTTTCCGATCCTGTTCAACCCCGTGCAAGGACACCTGTCATGATCCATTATACTTGGCCCGACGGTTACAATTCCTCCTTTTCCTTCACCATCGACGTCGATGCTGAAAGCCCCCAGATGTGGCGCGGACGCGCTACGGGCATCAAAGGGCTGAATCAGTTGGAACAACGCCGTTACGGCCTGCGGGAAGGCATTTTCAACCTGCTTGATATTCTTGAACACTACGGCGTGCACGCTACCTGCTTTGTTCCGGGATTTGAGGCCGCCACACGCCCCTGGCTGCTGGAAGCTCTTGCCGAGCGGGGCCACGAAATCGGGCTGCACTGCTGGTATCATGAAGTTGTGGCAGATCTGAGCACAGAACGCTTTCGCGAAATTCTGGAAAAATGCCTCGAACTGTTCCAGAGCAGGCTCGGCTCCAAACCGGTGGGGTTCCGTTCTCCGTCATGGGAAATGACGCCGGAAGCCCTCGGTGTCCTCGCGGATCTGGGCATCCTGTACGATTCTTCCCTTTCAGGTTATGACCATCCTTACGAAATCAAAGGGATAACCGAAATCCCCATCCAGTGGCCGATGGATGACGCGGTCTTTTTCCGCTTTATCGGCGGCGGCGCTGATCACTGGCAACCCTACTCCACCTCCGCGCTGTGCGCGGACTGGGTCACCTACAGCTCAAACATCTGCCGCTTCGGCGGCGTAGCAGTGGCCACCGTGCATCCCTGGCTTACGGGACGCCCCGGCAGAATTCCTCTGGCCGAAGCCCTGCTGGAATACGTGTGCTCCGCCAGCGGAATATGGGTTGCCACCCTGGCGGAACTCGCCGCCTATCACAATGCTTCACCCAACAGACACATCTACGGCGAGAGCGCGGAAATTCCTTCTCTGCCTGAAGGATATTGCTGAATCATGCCATCCCGGCGCGCAAATATCCATGTCCAAGGAACAGGGCGCGTGCATTATAACGCGCCGCCCTGGAGCGCCAATGAGAGCAAAACGGGCATTGACGCCCGAAAATGGCGAGCAGGTCGCGGCTACGCTGTAAGCGAGCCATTTTCATGTATTTATGACAGAGAACCTCTGTAGTTTATCGATTTTATTGCACTGTAAATTTTAGTGCGCTCACCCATGTCCAAGGAGGACACCATGCGTATTTTTTCCCTGTACAAATGCGGTCTGCTCGCCCTGGCGTTCATGCTCCCGTCAACTGCAGGAGCCGCAGACATGAATCTGGCCGTAGGCTCGTCCATTGTGGGGGGCACAATTCACATTATGGGCACCGCGCTGGCCAGAGTCATCAGTGAGCATGTCCCCGGCGTCTATGCCACCGCCCAGAACACATCCGGCCCGCAGGCCTCACTGCAAATGATCGAAACAGGGGAAATGAAAATCGGCATCGTTTCAACTCCTATTCTGCACGACGCCATGGAAGGCAAGGCCAAGTGGACCATGGGCAGACAGTTCAGCGAATTCCGCACCATAGCGGTACTGTACAGCTCGCAGTTCCAGTGGTTCGCCATCAAGCCGGAACTGAACTATGTGCATGACCTGAACGATCGCATTCTCAATGTCTCTGCCCCCGGTGCAACTTCCGATCAGGTCGGCAGCCTGATTAATGATGTTCTTGGCGTGAAGTTGAAAAGCAAGAACCATTCAACAACCGCAACCGGCTGCGACATGCTGCGCGACGGCCGACTGGACGCCGTCTGCGTTTCCCAGGGATATCCCGCGCCCTCCTTTACGGATCTGCAAATCACCACAGATGGCCGTCTGCTCCAGATGACCCCGGAAGAAGTAGACAAAGTCGTCAAGGCCGCTCCGTTCCTCAGTCCGTATCAAATTCCGGCCAATACCTACAAACAGCAGCCCGAACCGCTCAATACCGTGGCGCTGTGGAATGTCATCGTCGTCAGCAAGGATCTGCCCGAGGACATGGTGTATCAGATTACCAAAGCCTGTGTGGAACACCGCGAAGACTTCGCCGCTGCCGCGTCCGTGGGTAAGGGATTCACGGGTGAAAACATCCGCTATGCAGTCGGCCCCATCCATCCCGGCGCGGCGAAATATTACAGGGAAGCAGGCATTGCCTTCCCCGAGGAACAGGTAAAATAGGCGCGTGGGGGAATATCCCGCCACGCCAGCTCCTAGAGAGTCCCCAAAGGGCCTCAAGGCAACCGGAGACGGGCCGCGCTGGCTGCGGCCTGTCTCCCCCCAAGCCCGCATAACACAGGATTCGATCATGGATAACCAGCAACTCGACCCCCCCGGCGTGCCTTCCCAAAGAACTCTTGACGCTTTCATCAAAAAAGTCGCCTATGTGCTGGCAACCCTGTTTTCCCTGTTCTGCCTGGGAACCATGCTGGTTTTCAGCCTGTCCCCCTGGATACAGCTTTCTCTCTGCCTTGCTGTCACCGTTATCCTCATCGGCCTGACCAGACCCGGCCCCTTCGGACACTCCTGGACACCGCTGAATATCGGGCTCACCGTGGTCATGGCTGCTGCCACCCTATTTTCCTGCATCTACTATTCTCTCAACTTTGAAGAACTTATCTACAGGGTCACCTTCGCCCCGACCGCTCTGGATATCTTCGCCAGTTGCGCCTTGATCCTGGCCTGTCTGGATATCTGCTACCGGACAACCGGGCTGCCTCTCACCGTAGTGGCCGGAGTTTTTCTGCTGTATGCCCTGTTCGGCCAATATATCCCAGGCCAGTTCGGACACGGCGGCTATTCCTTCTACCGCATCACCACCTATTGCTTCATGGACACCGGTATCTTCGGAACCACCCTTGAGGCCGCCTGCTCCTATGTTTTCCTGTTCATCATCTTCGGGGGCTTTCTGTCCAGTTTCGGCGGCGGAGATGTATTCATCGAGCTGGCTACCGGCCTCGCCGGGCGTTACCGGGGCGGCCCGGCCAAAGTGGCCGTGCTCTCCAGCGCACTGCTTGGTACCATTGTAGGTAACGCCATCGCCAACGTAGCCACCACCGGATCCTTTACCATTCCTCTGATGAAAAAGGTGGGGTACCGCCCGGCATTCGCGGGAGCTGTGGAAGCCGCATCCTCCACGGGCGGGCAGATCATGCCCCCGGTCATGGGTGCAGTGGCCTTCGTCATGGCCGAAATGGTGGGTCTGCAGTATTCCCGTATCGCCTTGGCCGCCACTATTCCGGCCCTGCTGTACTTTTTTTCCATCATTATCATGGTGGACTGCGAAGCCGCGCGCTACGGGCTTGACGGGGAAGACCCCGCCAAACTGCCCAATGTGCGGCAACTGCTGCGCCGGAAATGGGCCTATCTTTTCCCCATTGTCGTCATCTTCATCGCCCTGCTTGGATTTGGCGCGAGCACTTCCCGCGCGGCGTTGCTGGGTATTGCCACCACCCTGATCATCCCCTTCGTTTCCCCCGGAGCCAACATCACTGTCAAAAAATGTATTGACGCTCTTGCCAGTTCCGGCAGGGACATTCTGTCCATCATTGCGGCCTGCGCCGTGGCCGGCATCATCATCGGCGTGCTCGGCCTGACGGGGCTCGGATCAAAAATCGGAATGCTGATGATGGCTGTCGCTCACGGTAATTTGCTCATCATGCTCATCGCCAGCATGATCTTCAGCATTATTCTGGGCATGGGCATGCCCACTGTGGCGGCTTACATCGTTGCCGCGTCGGTGGTAGCGCCGCCTCTGGTTCAGGCCGGGCTACCCATGCTCCATGCGCACCTTTTCATTTGCTACTTTGCCATCTTCTCCGCCGTTACACCTCCAGTGGCCCTTACCGCCTATACCGCCGCAGGTATTGCAGGGGCCAACCCCAATACAACAGGCCTTGAAGCCTTCAAACTGTGCCTCGCGGCATTTATCGTGCCCTTCATGTTCGTTTACAGCCCGGCGCTGCTCATGGAAGGTTCCGCTCTGGAAACCGCCTACGCGGCCTTCACGGCCCTGATCGGCGTCATTTTCCTTGGTTCTTCCATTCAAGGGTGGTTCTTCGGGCTGATGAACTCCGTCCAGCGTCTGCTTCTCGGATGTGCGGCGCTTCTGTTCATTCACAGCGGCGTGCAGACCGATGCCGTCGGTCTTGGCCTGGCGCTTGTCGCCGTCCTGATGTCCCCCACCCAACGGAGCGGGCTGCTCTGCCTCTTGCACAAAAGAAAGACACGGCAAGAGAATGACTGATGTTTCAAGCTACAGTCGGCTCCATCCGTCGACTGACTCCGCATCCGACTGAGAGGAACCGTGCGGATTATCCCTCCCGGAAGAAAGGGCTTACAAAAAGGATTTTACCGGCTTCTCCCATTTCCCAATCCCCTCTTCCTCATGAAGGGGGGAGCTTTCAAACCGTAAAGGAGATTTTGATGAATATCGATACACTGTTTCGTCTGGATGGAAAAAACGCCATTGTAACCGGCGCTTCCGGGGCCATAGGCGGGGCCATCGCCAAGGGCTTCGCCCATTTTGGGGCTAATCTGGCTCTCTGCTATAACACCAGCAAATCCCGCATCGAGGCACTGCTGGACGATATCAAGACCCAGCCCGGCATCCACAGGGCCTATCGGGTGGACTCCCGCGACAAGGATTCCATTGCTGCTCACGCGGATGCCGTCATGCGGGATTTCGGAAGCATCGACATTGTGGTTAATGTTGCCGGAGGCAATCGCCCCGGTGCAGTGTACACCGACGGCAGCAAGACCATTTTCGATCTTGCGCCGGACGATCAATTGGATGTCGTCGTGCTGAATCTCTTCGGCGGAGCCATATGGCCCTGCTTGTTCTACGGAAAAAAAATGCTGGACAACCCCGGGGGCGGCTCCATCATCAATATCAGTTCCATCAACGGCATCCGCCCCTTGCAGGGGAGAACCGCCTATGCCGCCGCCAAGGCGGGCATTGACAATTTCACCATGTCTCTGGCCTGCCATATGGCCAGGGACATCAATCCCAAGCTACGGGTCAACAGCATCGCCCCCGGATTTTTCCCCAATTTTCGCGCCGAACAGATGTTGTTCAACGAGGATGGCTCCCCTTCTTCCCGCACCATGAATGCGTTGGATCACATTCCCATGAAACGGCTTGGGGATCCAGACGAACTCATGGGCACTGCCCTCTGGCTGGCGTCTGACGCTTCCAGCTATGTTACCGGCACGGTAACCGTGGTCGATGGAGGCTTTATCGCTTTTTCCGGCGCATAGCCTTGACGGCCCGAAGGGGTATGACTGCCAAAAGGAAATAACCGTATCTTTCGATCCAGGGAGCACTCATGGAGCTTGCACAAACATTCGCCGCACTGCTTGCGGATGAACGTATCCAAAAGGCACTGGCTTATCTTCGCGACGACCAAGATACAAAAATTGAGGAACAGAAGGAAATGGCGCAGGTTTCCGGAGCACCCAATACGGAAACGGAAATCCGCTCGCCCATGTATCTGGAAAAGCTGCGCCGTTATGGTCTTGAAAATTGTTTTATTGATCCGGCAGGCAATGCCCTGGGGTATGTGCACGGCATGTCTGCCCGCCCCAAGGTAGTACTGGAGGCGCATCTCGATACGGTATTTGACGCAGACACGCCTCTGAACATTGTGGAAAAAGAAGGCAGAATATATTGCCCCGGCATCGGAGATGATACTGCCGGGCTGGCCTGTGTACTTTCCGTGGTTCGCGCCATCCGTCATGCCGGATTGAAACCGTCAGGCAGTTTCATGATCGGCGGCGTGGCAGGGGAGGAAGCTCCCGGCAACTCGCGCGGCGTCATCGAGCTGATGGAAAAACATGATGATATTGATGCATACGTCGCGGTGGAAACCTGCTGGACCCGCCGCATCACAAAGGGAGGCACCGCCTGCCGCCGCTGGAAGCTGGTATTCACTGGTCCGGGCGGGCATAGCTGGCAGGCCTATGGTCTGCCCTCACCCCTTCATGCCGCAGGGCGGGCCGTGGCTGCCCTGGCCGACCTTAAACCGCCCTCCGCACCCAAAACCACATTGAACGTGGGAATAATCCACGGCGGCACCTCCGTCAACAGCATCGCTGATGAAACCGTTGTCCATGTGGACGTCAGGTCTGTTTCCGAGAAACTGTGCGAAGAGTATGCGAACATGGTCCGTGCCATTGCGGAACGCGCCGTGAAGAATGAAAATGCCGCTCATTCCCCTGCCCCCGATTCCGACGGCAGAGCGGATCGGGTCCGCGTACAGTCCACGCTTTACTGCGTCAAACCCGGTGGAGATCAGGTTCCGGAAAGCCCCATTGTTCAGGCGGCCATTCTGGCGACCCGGGCGGTCGGGGTTGAACCGGAGATTTTTCCGCCCTCCAGTACCAACGCTAATTTTCCCATCGCCCGGGGTATTCCCTCCCTCTGCATCGGAGCGGGCGGCGAGGGCGGTAATCTTCACGCTCTCGACGAATGGTACGATCCCGCAGGCAGTTACACCGGAGCACAAAAAGCCCTGCTCCTGATTTTTGCTCTGGCCGGACTGGACGGCGTTACTGAACCGGTCGTTCCTGTCAGGGCATAAAAATGCAAGACTCTGGATATGTCTGCCCAGAACATGATGCTCTGGCTGCAACGGTTCTGGAAATCCCGGAAACGACAGCGCAGGGGAGGGAAGCGTTCCCCCTCCGCAAAAAAACATGTCACACAGGAGCTTCCCATGCCCGCCCTGGAATCCTGGATGATCATACTGCCCCTGTGCACAGCCCTGGGCTGCTTTCTCGGTTCTCTGACGTTCCGGCACTTTTCTCTGGGCAGTTCCGCCATCCTGTTTGCGGGCATGGCGTTGGGGGCCGCAGGTGCAGAACTTCCCCCCACCATTCGCGAATTGGGGCTGGCATTGTTCATCTATGCCGTAGGTGCGGAAACGGGGGGAAGCTTTCTGACCACGCTTGCCCGTCGGGGGCCGAAGTTGGCCGCAGCCTGTATTGCTACGGTGTTCACAGGTTTCATCACCGCCCTGCTGTGCGGCCTGTGCTTTGACCTGCCGCCCGCCAGCGTTGCCGGCCTGTTCGGCGGAGCACTTACCTCTACCCCCGCGCTGGCTGCCGCCATGGACGGTCTCGATGCGGACGGCACCGCACTGCTGACCACCGCATATGGGCTGGCCTATCCCGCCGGAATCATCGGCGTGGTGCTCTTTGCACAGATCGCAGGCAAGCTGGAAGGCATTGATGTGGGGGCCGAAGAGGCCGCGCTGGCCGCCGGCTCTCCGCCCAAAATTCCAGAAGACGGCAAAAAAAAGGAGAACAAAATCGCTGTAACCGCGCCCACCTCTCATCCTTTACCGGTACTCATGGTCATCGGCACGGGCTACACCCTGGGGCAGTTCCCCCTGCCTCTGCCCGGAGAGTCCGTTGTCACGCTCGGCAGTGCGGGCGGCGTACTTCTCTGCTCCATCCTTGCAGCCCGTGCGGGGCACGCAGGAAGAATTCCTCTGCTCCCCGCCCCTGAATTGCGCCTCTTCCTGAGGAATTTTGGCCTGTATGCCTTTCTCGCCGGGGTCGGCGTCCAAACGGGATATCTCCTCGACCTGGAAACCCTGCACAGCGGAGTCTTCGTGCTGGCGAGTAGCCTTATCACCGTCAGCTTGCCCATGCTCGTGTGCTGGCTGCTCTGCCGCCGCGTTTTCGGCATTGACGTTCTCACCATGCTCGGGACGGTCACTGGCAGTATGACTTCCACTCCTGGGCTGGCAGCCGCGACGGCCTTCTCACCGCATAAAATTGTCGTCCAAAGCTATGTCACGGTCTACCCCCTCGCCCTCCTGAGCATGATTATCATGATCAAGCTCTTTCATTTTTTCAGCAGTTCGGTATAGTATTAAATTTTTTTTAACATTTTTAAATTAATAAATAATTACACTATATTAAAACTAAGAGTATACGCTCCGAGCGGCCTGTTTCTCACAATAATAATTTCACGGTCAATTTTATAATGGCATCTACTTCGATTATACGCTAAATATCACAAATTCTCTTTTTTACTTTTCCGATCACCGAAAAGGCGAAACATCATGGACAATCCTCCGCCACCTGCCGTTTTCTTGCTGTCTTCATTCCGTCAGAACCAAGCGTATCTGCCAGCCCCTCCCGGCAAGTTCAACGCGCCATATAACGCATGAACCGGTGCACCAGCCGGAGATTCTCGGAACTCAACTCGTCCAGTAGAGCTACGATATCCGCCCGCACCACCATTTCTGAGTCGTGCTGACTGAAGTCAAGCAGTTCATGGGATCGCATTTGCAACGCCTTGGCAATACGTTCCAAAGTATCAAACTTCGGGTTTCCGTGCCCGTTTTCCATGCGACTGAGCTGGCTGAGATCAAGTCCCGCGCTTTCAGCCAGTTTCTCTTGGGTCATGCCACGCTTCATCCGTAATTCACGGATACGCCGACCGAGCAATACCGCTTCTTTTTCCATACAACTTTGCCTCGTGGTTTGACTCTAGACAAAGTTTTTAGAAAATTAACGGACTGCGCCCCAAATTATCATAGCCATCATGGATTTCACCCCATATATTTCACAAATTCTTTGTTTACACACCAATTATTACTAAAAGGACCTTCCATGGACCACCACCCAGGCAATCCGATTTCACGCGCCATTCAAAATCTCTTATCTTTTTTTGCACCACGCCATGTCTTCCCTACGTACAGGAGTATTGAACAATTCAAAAATGAGCAACCCGAACTCATGAACTTTTTTCTTCTGGAATACCCGAAACTGGCGGATACGCCGGACCCCGACTTTGATCACGCACTGGAACGCCTCAAGGAGGCCTGCTCCTGCTTCAGTATCGTCCAGTTAGCAGATTTCATGGCCTGTCCGCAGGATGACGCCCAATGTGTTCTCACTCGTAAACGCCTCCCCTCCGCATGGTTGCTCTTCGCCGCATTTACGCGCGGTGCAAATCCCTTCTGGGTGCTCTCAGGAGAAGGCAGCCCCTGTATTGACTGGAATTACCGCGCGGCACGCGGCGCGCTTGACGCACTGGAAGAATCCCCCCTGATCACCCGAGTACTAAAGCGCACCGCGCAATGGGCATCCCACTAAAAAAAATACGCCCTGTCATAACCGCGCTCCTTCCCCACAGCAGATACTACGGGGCGTTTTCCAGACTGCCGGCAAGCTCCCTTCGGGATCTCACGCCAACGTTCATTGTCGACATTCTCAGGCCGGGAAGAAACAGAGCCTTCTGTTTTTTCCCGGCCTCTCAATTTTTGTGAAATTTTACAGGATAAAAAGCCATCGTTGCGCTCTGGACGGATTTTTCCTAACATGGTCGGAAACTTCACAAATGGGAGGCTCCATGCGTCGCCTTTTTCCCGCCATATTGCTCGGTCTGACCCTCACTCTCACAGGATGCGCTGGGCTTGAATTCAGCAATCCCTTCTCCAGCACTTCCGACGTCAATGACGTCTACTACAGCAAATTCCCGGACATCCCCATCCCCTCCGACATGAAAAGCGACATCAAGGAAACTCTGGTGTCGACCACGCCCAATGCCGTCAAGGTGGGCCTGGAAACCTTCTCGGGCAGGGTGGAATCTTCTTCTCTCGCCTCCGCCATGACCCACAACATGACTCCGCAGGGCTGGAGCCTGCGCGGGCAGATCACGGGCAAGCGCACCATGCAGCTTTTTGAGAAGGATGGCCGTTTTGCCGTGATCTATCTTTATGACGGGATGATGGATACCACCATGGAGGTATGGGTACTGTACCAGCTTGACGGAGCTTCTTCAGCTCCGGTGTTTATGCCTGCCACGCCCGGCGCAAGCTCCGGAAATACCGGCAACGCGCCCATATGGGATCCCAATTTTACGCCCGCGTCTTCAGCAACGGAAGTATGGGAAGGTCAGTCCACATCCAAATGACAAAGCCCTTCCTTTGGGAAGTGTTAACACAAAACTGAAAAAACTTGTTTTTTTCGGGGCACTGCCCCGTACCCCGCCGGGGGGAATGATTCCCCCCGATCCCCCCCAATATCCGGTGTCGCCGTAATTCACTTGCGGCGTTTAGCTCCGGCAAAAGCGTAAAACTTACGGGCTGGAACAGCGTGTCCCGGCCATGTAATTTCAATGTAACACTGTATATCAGAAAGGAAAGCATGGAAGCCCATCTGCGTTTTCACGCCTTTACGGGAAAGCGTCTGCACCTTGGCGTCTGCGGCTCGGTTGCGGCCTTCCGCACGGCGGAGCTGGTGCGGCGCTGGCAGGAGATCGGGCTGGGCGTTGGGGCGACTCTGACCAAAGCGGCCCGCAATTTCATCACACCCCTGACTTTCGAGTCTCTGGGCGCGGCCCCGGTCTACGGCGACATGTTCAGCGGTGAGGCACCCTTTGAACATCTTGAGCCGGGGCAGACTGCGCACGCGCTCATTATTGCCCCGGCCTCAGCCGACATGCTGGCCCGTCTGGCCGCAGGACGGGCGGACGACATGCTCTCCGCCCAGGCTCTCGCCTTCGACGGCCCGGTAGTGGCCGCTCCGGCCATGAACCCACGCATGTGGCAAAACCCGGCCACACAGGCCAACGTGGACATTCTGCGCGATCGCGGTGTGTTCTTCGTGGGACCGGAAAAAGGCAAAATGGCCTGTAACGACGAAGGCCCGGGCCGCCTGGCCGAACTGCGCGCCATCTGGCTGGCCGCGCTCAAGGCGTTGACGCCGCAGGACATGGAAGGAAAAAAGGTACTGGTCACCCTGGGGCCCACCCGCGAACAATGGGATGACGTCCGCTTCTGGACTAATGCCTCCACCGGCACCATGGGCGCGTCTCTGGCCGTTGGGGCCTGGCTGCGTGGAGCAGAAGTCCATGCCGTATGCGGGCCCGTGGATCTCTGGCTGCCCGGCGAGTCCCTCGGTGAAGACTTCCACCGCCACGACGTGCGCAGTGCGAAAGACATGTTTGAAGCGGCCCGCGACCTCTGGCCGGACATGGATGCGGGCATCTTCACCGCCGCCGTGGCCGATTACAGCCCCGAACCTTACGGACGCGGTAAATTCAAGAAGGAGCAGGCCGCTCAAGGCTTTTCGCTGAGCTTCCTGCCCAACATGGACATTTTGCGCACCCTGGCCGAGGACCGCCGCGACGACCAGAAAGTCGTGGGCTTTGCCGCAGAAAGTGCGGAAAACGCCGATATTCTGGCCCACCTGGTACGGCGCAAGCTCATGTCCAAAGGTGCGGATCTGATCGTGGGCAACCAGATTTCCGATGGCTTCGGCACGGCCACCAATCGCATTTTCGCGGCGGACACCCGCGGCCGCGAGGAACACTGGCCCCTCCAACCCAAGCCGGACATTGCCTGGAATATCCTTAACTGGTTGCAGAGCCTCTAATCATGCCGCATCCACTCGCACTTTCCCCCTCCCTGCGGGCCTGGACCCGCCTCGGACTGGACGCCTTGCTGCTGGACAGCCCCCAGCGGGTTGAAGCGTTGCGGCTGCGCGGCGAGATGGCCTCCGCCGGAGCGTCTCCGGACAGGAATGCTGCGAACCGCCCAACTTCGCGCCCCGGCCGCGTCACGGAAACGACATCCGGGGCCGCCAGACG
>JAEXGX010000341.1 GCA_023450535.1 Pseudomonadota bacterium
CAAGATGATCATTTCCACTCCTCCCCGTATTGTGGTGGGCGGCAAGGCGTTTGTCGTGGGCAAGGGGGTACCCTTTGCTTCAGAAGAGGACAAAACCAGCTACAGCCAGGGTAAGCCGTCCACCTTCTCTGCCGGAATCATGGGAGAGTTCCGGAAGCTTTGCGGGGGGGACGGCGCGGATCCGCGCCAGGTCGAGATGCTCGGCGTACTCAGTTCACAGGCTCCCATGCGCACTTTGCTGGGCACGGGCGGAGTGGGAATATTTAAGGGGGTCGTGGATACTCCGCTTATCGAACATTCCGCCACAACGATTTCAATGAGCAAGGGCGAGGGCGGCGTGGTACATGTGCGGATTGCCACCAGCGAGGATCCTGACGCCGTATGCTTCTCCGGTTTCGCAAGCGTAAGTTATGATGTCGCGCCCGATGGAACGGCTACCCCCACGGGAATGACGGTCATGCCAGCTTTCGGCGATGCGGCGCAAGCCATCGTCGCGCTGGCCGCAGAGAGCGAAATTCCCACTGACGAACTGCGGGACAATGTGGCGGAAGCCCTTCAGGCCGGAAGCATCTCGCAGTGGGAAGCGGACAGGCTTGAAACCCGGCTGGCAAATCGCGGCGCGCTCTTGGGCGAGATGGCGCAGGCCATCGTCGCGCTGGCCGCAGAGAGCGAAATCCCCACTGACGAACTGCGGGACAATGTGACGGAAGCCCTTCAGGCCGGAAGCATCTCGCAGTGGGAGGCGGACAGGCTTGAAATCCTTCTGGCTGACCGTATCGTCAGCCCGGAAGATTTGGGCGAGGCCGCGCGGAACATGCGTGAGCTTCGGGCTACGCTGTCCTCTCGGGAGTTTACTGCCTACATAAACTCTGAACGTGAGATGGGCACAATCAGTGCGGCGGAGGCCGGGTTCCTGCTTTCCGATGTCGAACTGCGGGGCAATGCGGCATCGGAAAACGTTCAGGCCGGACGCATCTCACAGCCCGAAGCGGCCGGTCAGCGGCGTATTGCAAACGAGGCGCAGTTCCGGGCCGTTTTGCCTGACTTGCTGCGCTCATCAGGTATAGGGAGGAGCGAAGAGGTGGCTGGCGCCCTGGATGCCGCAGGTGGACAGGCAAGGCTTTTTACATATAGCGGGTTGGTTTTCCGAGGGGCGAGCCGAAGCCTGGGGCAATTGACGGATGCGGGTTTCGAAAGCAGGAACTCGCTGACCGTGCCAGCCAATATGAGGGAAGCGCAGGGATTGGGCATAATGGTACCCAGCGAGGATACTTCGAGTGGGGAACGCGCCGCGCTGTTTGGTGTAACCGGACAGTCTGGAGTTTCCTGTGCCAAAAGATTTTCCCAGGTGGTGCCTTATTGTGGCAGAGAGGGGGGGGATAGCGGCAACGTCTATATTATAGATACGACACAACTGGGAGAAGGGGAGGGTGCCTATGACATGGAGAAAATTATGGAGGAAAACGACTACGGCGATCCCAGAGGTGTAGGGGGCGAAGTGAACCTGACTTCCATTCCCAAGCGTGCCATTGTCGGCTGCATTCATCTTACCGGTGTTCAAGCTCTGCTTGACAGCGGCAGCGTGGCTGAGCGTGTCGTCACGCATCTGGACAATTACACGATTACCTTCAATAGAGCCTATGCCGGTGCAGAAAGGTAATTGGGGGCTTTCTTTTCCGAGACGCGGTTTTTACAAAAGTGCGAAAAATCGCGTTGCTTGACAAGAATGAAAATTTCGTGGAGTCAAAGAGCATGGCAGTTTTATAGCGTGTCTGGAAAAGGTTAACTAAAAAATTAGCTGCGGAGGACGCCATGAATGCGGTCTGGAAAAAAGTGACAGTTTTGGCAAGCGGTCTGACTCTGGGCCTTGTGGGCGTGGGAGGGCTTCCCGCTTTTTCCGCCCATGCCGGGGAAGTGGTGCTGTACTCGTCCAACCAGCCCGAATTGCTCGACGTCATCGCGCAGGGCTTTAAGGAAAAAACAGGCCACACCATGACTTCGGTGCGCATGGGCACGGGCGAGGCCATGAAGCGTATCGCCGCTGAACGCGAAAACCCGCTCTGCGACGTGTTCTGGAGCGGCGACCTTTCCGTGCTGGACAACGCCAAGGCGGACTTCGCTCCGTACAAATCGCCTGAAGCCAAGGCTCTTGATGCCGGAATGGTGGACAAGGACGCCCTGTGGACGGCCTCCAACACGCATCTCATGGTGTTCATGGTGAATACCGAGCTTGTTCCCGAAGCTGATTTGCCGAAAAGCTGGGCGGATCTGCTTGAACCCCGCTGGAAGGGTAAGATCGTCATGGCCAACCCGGATAAGTCTGGTACGGCCTACGCGCAGGTATACGGCGTGTACAAGATGTTCGGCGATGAGGGGCTGGCAAAGCTGGTGGATAATGCCACCATTCTGGACAGTTCCAGCCTGGTTTACAAAGGCACGGCCGAGGGGGAATTCCCCCTCGGCATCACTATGGAATATGCCGCGTTCCGCTATGTGGCGGGCGGCAACAAGAATGTGAAGCTCATTTACCCCTCTGACGGCGTGATCTCCGCCCCCGAAGGCGCGGCCGTGATCAAGGGAAGCAAGCACCCGGAAGAGGCTCAGTTGCTGGTGGATTACCTCCTCTCCAAGGAAGTGGAGGACATGATCTTTGAAAAATACTATCGCAGACCTGCCCGGCCCGACGCCGCTGCTATTGAAGGCCTGCCCGCCACGTCTTCCCTCAATATTCTGAAAGCCTTCGACCCGGCGGAGGCCAGTGAGCTGAAGGGCGTCATTCTGTCCAAGTGGAAGAAACTGGTGCTCAACAAGTAATTTTGCTCAAAGTCATATCCCACGCGGGCGGAATATTCCGCCCGCGCCACCGGAGATTTTTCATGCTTGTTGAATTGAAAGGCATCGTTAAGAAATTCGGGCGGAATACCGTCGTCAATCATGTGGATCTGACCATCAGGGACGGAGAGTTCTTCACCTTGCTGGGGCCGAGCGGCTGTGGCAAGACGACGTTGCTGCGCATGATCGCCGGGTTCAATGACCCGGACGAAGGCGATATCCTGTTCGGCGGAGAATCCATACTGCCGTTTCCGGCGCATCGGCGGGACACCGGCATGGTGTTCCAGAACTATGCGCTTTTTCCCCACCTGAGCGTGGCGGAGAATGTGGCCTATGGCCTGAAGGCTCGGGGCATCAAGGGCCGGGAGATGAAGGAGCGGGTACAGGCCATTCTGGATGCGGTTCAGCTTGGCGGCATGGAATCGCGCTATCCCCGGCAGCTTTCCGGCGGGCAGCAGCAGCGTGTGGCTCTGGCCCGTGCTCTGGTTATCCGCCCGCGCGTGCTGCTCATGGACGAGCCTCTTTCCAACCTCGACGCCAAGCTCCGTGTCTCCATGCGGGAGGAAATCCGTCGCATCCAGCAAAGTCTCGGCATCACAACCATTTATGTCACCCACGATCAGGAAGAAGCTATGGCGGTTTCTGATCGCATTGCCATTTTCTATGCCGGACACTTGCAGCAGGTAGCCAGCCCCGCCGCCATCTATTTTTCCCCGGCCAACCGCTTTACGGCGGAATTCATGGGGTCCTGCAACATTCTTGAAACAACGTGCACGGGCTTTGACTCCGAATCCTGCATGGCCACGGCCACGGCCGGAGACAGTGCGTTCCGCTTCCGCGCTGACGAGACGGCCGTAGGTGCGCCCCTGCACATCATGTTGCGCCCTGACTGGATTGAACTTGCCGGGCCGGATTCATCCAACCGTTTCAAGGGCAAGATTCTTGAGCGGATGTTCCTTGGGGACAGTATCGTGTATCAGGTGGAAGCGCTGGGCCGCACCCTGCGCGTGGATATGCCTTCTCTGAACAGGGGCGATATGCTCGGGCCGGGTGAACCGGTTGAGCTCTGCTTTGCGCCTGAAAGCCCGGTGACGGTGCGCGCATGAACAGGTTCAGCCGTTTATTTTCTGTCTGGAACATAGTGTTTCTGGTGGCGATTATTGTGCTCGTGCTGCTGGTGGTGTACCCCATGTACTCCATTTTTCAGGCCAGTTTGATTTCTGCCGACACGGGTGAATTCACCTGGGACAATTATCTCAGTGTCTTCACCACCCGTTTCTACCGGCGCTGCCTGTGGAACAGCGTCTTTCTCAGCGGGCTGGCCACAGTGTTCAGCGTAATCATCGGCGTGCCTTTTGCGTTTCTCACCACCCGCTACAAACTGCCCCATGCCAGTCTTTTGAAGACTCTGGGCACACTGCCCCTCATCCTGCCCACTTTTATCGGAGCGGAAGCGTGGCTGTTGCTGCTCGGACGCAACGGCATCCTTACCCAGCTTTTTCACTCCATCGGTCTGAACACTCCCAGCATTTACGGCTGGCAGGGCGTGGTTCTGGTGTATACGCTCCAGTTTTTCCCCTTTGTTTTTCTCATGGTTTCCGCCGCGATCAATTCCGTGGACCGTTCTCTGGAAGAATCGGCCCGCAACCTTGGCGCGTCTCCCTGGCGCGTGTTCCGCACGGTGACGCTGCCTGTGGTCACGCCGGCCATTGCCTCCGGCGCACTGATTGTATTTTGCATGTCCATTGAGAATTTCGGTGTGCCCACGATCATCGGCAATGATTACAAGGTGCTTGCCGAGCAGGCGTACAGCGAATTTGTCAGTGAAATGGGCGGAAACCCCTCCATGGCCGGAGCGCTCAGTACGGTGCTGGTCATGGTGACGCTGCTGTTGACCGTGTTGCAAAAGCTGTGGGTGGAACGGAAGAACTACGCCATGTCTTCTCTGCGGCCCCCGGAAATCCTGTCCCTTTCCCCGTGGCGAACTCGTTTGGCCTGGCTGTTCTGCGCAGGCGTGGTGTTCGTTTCCCTTGCGCCGTTTGCGGTGGTTCTGGTGGCGGCGGTGACCAAGACCAACGGGCCGGTCATGTACTACGGGCAGTTCAGTCTGGATAATCTTGCCATTGCCCTTCAGGCCGCGCCGCGCCCCATTCTCAATTCCTTCTTTCTGGCGACCACCGCGACCGTCATCGGCATGTTCTTCGGCATGGCAGTGAGCTACATCGTGGTGCGCCGGCGCGGCGTGGCGGGGTATACGCTGGATTTGATCATGATGCTGCCGCTGGTTATCGCCGGTTCGGTGCTGGGCATCGCTCTTGCCGCTACCTACAACACAGGGCCGGTCGTGCTGACGGGCACCTGGGTGATTCTGGTGCTGGCCTATTTCGTGCGCAAGACGCCGTTCTCGGTCAAGACCACGTCCGCCCTGCTGCACCAGATCGACGCCTCTGTGGAGGAAGCTTCCGTCAATCTCGGCGTGCCGCCTCTGCTCTCCTTCATGAAGGTGGTGGTTCCTGTGATGTTGCCGGGCATCATTTCCGGCGCGATCATCATGTGGGTGACCACGCTGGCGGAACTCAGCTCCACCATTGTTCTGTATTACGGCCCGTGGTCCACCATGACAGTGCAGGTGTTCCAGTACATCGGCAGTGGGGATTTCGGCCCGGCTTCGGCCTACGGAGCGATCCTCATTCTTTCGGTCATCGTGCCGTTGTTCCTGCTGAACAAGTTCCTGGGGCGCGACCCCATGCAGTCGCTGTAGCCCGCTTCAGCATTTATTCATCTGAAACAGTCGCAAGGAGCTCTTCGCCCCTTCAATTACACTATGCTATAATTATGGGGACCGGGGGAGACAATCTCCCCCGGTGGGGTACGGGGCGAAGCCCCGGTTTACCAACATTCTGGCCGCAGGGAAATCTTCCCTTGCGGCTGTCTTTTCCTGGAACGCCAAAAGTGTTTTGCCGGGAAAATTACTCAGGAATGTGCTCCGCAGGCTTGCAAAATGACAAAATATGCAGAAATGTGTGCTCCTCTTACGCTTTTTTCGTCTTAAGGAGTGACATGAACAGCGCCATTATCTATTCCTCCATTACGGGCAACACGCGCAAACTGGCCGAAGCTGTGGCCTCTTCGTCCGGGGTGCCGATTTTCCCTGTGCGGCTTGCGCCGGATTTGACGGGCTTTGACTTCCTGGGGCTGGGCTTTTGGGTGCGCAAAGGCATGCCGGACAGCCGTATGTTGCGTTTTATGGAAGGGGTAAGAGGAAAGAAAGTCTTCTTCTTCGCCACTATGGGCACCTGGCCGGATTCCCCGCACGCACGGTCCTGTCTTGCGGCGACGCGTGCGCTGTTGGAAGAGAAAAGTAATGTGGTGACCGGGCATTTCCATTGCCAAGGCAGGGTGAACCCGCGTGTCGCCGGGCGGAAAGGAGATCACCACCCCATGACGGAGGCGCGCCGGGCCAGACTGGAAGAGGCTGCCAAGCATCCGGATGAACAGGATTTGCAGGAAATTGTCCGGCGCTGGGAACAGGCGTTTCTCAGAGCGTAAGTGAGATTCAGTGCTCGTTCATCTTCAAACGTTTCATCTTGCGCTGAAGGGTACGCAGGTTAAGCCCAAGACAGGCCGCCGCTTCGCCCCGCCGCCAGTGGCATTTTTCCAGGGCCTGGCGGATCATGCGCTCCTCCAGCTGAAGTGTGGCGTCTTCCAGGGTCAGACCATCATGGAGATCCGGTAGGACAAGGCCGACGCGGCCCGCCTCACCCAACGAGTCCAGGGCTGCTTCGCCAAAGGCCGAGTAACGGTCGAGGAAATTATAGAGTTCGCGGATATTGCCGGGCCAATCGTAATGTTCCATGGCCAGCCGCACGGTGAGAGGGATGTCGATGGACGTTCCGCGCTTTTCCATCCATGCCGCCATGAGCAGCGGCAGGTCGGCAAGGCGCTCGCGTAGCGGCGGCAGGGTGATGGAGAGCACATGCACCCGGTAGTAGAAGTCCGAGCGCATGGTCTTTTCCCGAACCATGTTCGCCAGATTCTGGTTGGTGGCGGCAATGAGGCGAAAGCTCGACTCCCGTGGCGCAGTACCGCCCACCGGGGTGTACATTTTGTTTTCCAGGGCGCGCAACAGTTTGACCTGAAGCTGAAGCGGCAGTTCGCCGATTTCATCGAGAAACAGGGTGCCGTTGTTGGCCGCGCCGATGTACCCTTCCTTGTTACCCGTCGCGCCGGAGAATGCTCCCTTGGTATGGCCGAAAAATTCGCTTTCCATCAGCGATTCGGGAATGGCCCCGCAGTTCACCGGCACATACGGTCCCTTGCGTCCGCTCAGGGTATGGATGGCACGCGCAGCCACATCCTTGCCGGACCCCGTTTCACCGTAAATGATGATATTGTTGTCCGTTTCCGCCGCTTTGAGGACAAGTTCATACACTTTGCGCATGGCTTCGCTTTTGCCTACCATGCCACCCAGGCCGAACAGGGTATCTGTCGAAGTCTTGAACTGGCGGTTTTCTTCACGCAAACTGAGTTCCATGAACTTCTGCTCGCTCACGTCCACCATCAGCCCTTCCAGATACCAAAGCCCGCCGTCGGGGCCGATGACCCCTTCGCCCTGATCCCAGACCCACTTGATGCGTCCGCCCGGCAGGATCATCCGGTACATGACTTGATAGGGCTGCCTCACGACAACATTGTCGTAGACAGTCTGACGCAGTCTGGCCAAATCGTCCGGATGCGTCATACGTTCGATGACATTTTGGTTTTGTTCTACCATGTCCTCGGCGGGAATGCCGAGCAGGTCAAAACTGCCCCGGCTTACGAATTCCAGCACATATTCAAAGCCCTGGTCGCCGCCAAGGGCTTTTTCCACCCGACAGCGATAGGCCATGCCAGGAATATGCTCCAGCAGACGATGGTAACTGTCCTCTACAGAAGGCATGAATCCATGCGGCATAGCAGGCTCCCTTGCAGAGAATGTCGCGGAGTGCGACATATATGTCGTGTTTGACACGGATAGCATACTTCGTCAAGGAGGGGAACGCGATATCCTCAACGTCAGGGCGCTTTGACATGGTTCATGGCACGAAAAATGCTTTATCATGCGTGACGCGCCTTTCTTCCGACCCGGAAGGCGCGTTGTGACACCACAAACACGCGGCGGCTGAAAATCGTCACCCGCGCAATCCATTTTTTCGGAGGACGCCATGTCTCATCAGCAAAGCATCCGTATGACCCGTCAGGGCGACATCATTGATCTTGATATGGAGTCCGGCCTGTTCGGTACGCTCCATCTGGATAACGGCGCTGTGCCCGCTGAAGAGCGCCCCGGCACAGCAAAAAAACTGCTTGCCGCCTCTGCGCTGTATTGTTATTGCGCCGCGCTGGACAAGGCGCTGGAATCGCGTGATGCCAAATACCGCAGTATCGAAGGACGCGCCACAGTGGAGACCGGCATTGATGACAAGGGACGCGGCCGCGTAGTGGGTATGACCCTTGACGTCACGGTACACATGGATGAGGAATATGAATTCATCTTTGACCGTGTAGCCAAGATCATGCGTCAGGGCTGCCTGATCACCGGTTCGCTGGAAGGCGCTTTCCCCGTGAAGTACAATCTCGAACTTGACTGTGACGAAGAATAGTCATGGGACATGCCGCAGATACATTCAGGAACGCGGCCGGTGATATGCACAAGGACGGGCCCGGAGGAGCGCCGGAAGAAAACTCCGGCGGCCCTGCAGGGCTGACGAGCCTGCGCGAAAGGAAAGAGCTGGGGTATGCCCGGAAGGGGATGTTTCTGGCGCTCCTGTCCGGTATGGTCTGGTGTTTTGACGGATTGGCATTGGGCAAGGGACTTTCTTCCGCGCCATTCGCTGACCCGCGTTTCTGGCTGTTTGCTCCGCTGCTGGCGGCGGGGTTGCATGATCTGTGCGCCGCCGTGGTTTGTTTCATATACAATTGTCTGCACGGGCGGGGCAGAGAAGTGTTCCGCACACTGTTCAGCAAGCCGGGGCGGTTCTGCATCCTGGGAGCGTTGTTCGGCGCGCCTTTCGGCATGGGCGGCTACCTCATGGCTGTTTCTCTGGCGGGTACGGCCTATACTCTGCCCATCACTTCGCTATATCCGGCCATTGCGGCTGTGCTGGCCATGATCTTCCTGCGGGAGCGGATCAGCCGCAGGGCATGGGGTGGCCTGCTCCTGTGCGTGGCGGGCGGCGCGGTTATCAGCTACACGCCGCCCACATCCGGAGTGAGCGAATATTTCTACCTGGGGCTGGCCTTTGCCTTTGTAGCCTCATTGGGTTGGGCGGCGGAAGGCGTGTGCGTGACTTCGGGTATGGATTTTATCGAACCTGCGGTGGCGCTCAATGTTTATCAGATAGTCTCTTCCCTGCTGTACGCGCTGGTTATTCTGCCTTTGCTCTGGCTCGTGTTCGGCGGAGAAGGCGGATTGCCGGTGGGTGAATTTATTTCCGGAGCGTTCCGTAGTGCGGGGCTTCCCTATATTGCGCTGGCCGGACTGGTGGGTTGCGGAACCTATCTGTGCTGGTACGCAGCTCTGAATATGACCGGCGTGAGCCGCGCCATGGCTCTGAATATCACATACTCTCTGTGGGGCGTCGTGTTCAGCGCATTGCTCACCGATATTGAAATCACCCGCAATCTTGTTACAGGGGCGCTGGTTATTTTTTCGGGCATGGTGCTGGTTATCGGTAACCCGCGCGAGATCGCCAACCTGCGCAATGTGAACTGACGCCGTCAGAGGCAGGCGCTATAAAGGACTGTTTTATGTTCGGATGCAAGCCACCCTTCCGCCTGGGCGTGGGCGCGGCCCTGCTTGACGGAGAAGCCCGATCGGCGGCGGAACTTGTCCAACTGCTTGTTCTGCGTTACCCCGGCGAGCGGCAGGTCAATGAAAAAGAAGTGGAGCATCACCTTCAGGCCCTCAAAGGCGTGGGCATACTGGATATTGCACAGGAAAGCATGGAAGACGGCGTCTATGTGCAGCGCTACACCGTGACCGCTCACGGACGGGAGAGGATAGTCCGGGCACTGTAAATGTTGCTTGCCAGAGTGCTTCAAAGCAGTTCCTCCGGCTTGTTCCCACGCGGTGTTCCATTTTCGGTTACGTCGCGTCGTACTACACCTCCCCCTTTTCCCATGTGCTGAAGAACATTCCCGTGGGAACCGGCTACGCCATTTGGTACGTCCTCGGCATCGTATTCATTTCCGTGGTGGGCGTCGTCTATTTCAAGCAGCATCTCGACATGCCCGCGTATATCGGGCTCGGGGTCATTATTGCGGGTGTGGCGGTCATTAATGTGTTCTTCAGATCGGTGAAACATCAAGGCGCAGGGGGGAAAGGTTTCCGCTCAGAATCGATATCCGAACGACAAATTCAGCCTTTGCCGTTCGTGTTCCTGTGTCCACATGTTTGAATCCCGTTTGATATACGTATATTGCAGCGTCGGTGTGATGTCGTACTTTTCAAGCAGGCTGGAGGAAAGGGATGCGAAGATCTGCCATGTTCTGTCCTTGCGCCGCGTTTCAGCTATGCGGTAATTGCGGGTGATGTACCACTGAACGTCATGATAACGGGCATCGGTCAGGCTCAGTTCGCCAAACAGAGAAAATCCATAGGGCAGGACACGGTAAAGGCCCAGAGCATAACGCCAACTGTCGCTGCCATAGGCGGCGGCTTCGGCGTTTTCCCTCTGAAAGGCCAATCCGGCCTGAACAAAGGTTCTGTCGTTCACGATATAACGGGCCTGAATGTGGGAGAACGTGCTGTCTCCCTTCAAAAAACCGTCGATATAGCTGTCATTGTAACGGATTCGCGCCCAGGAAAGCCCGCCGCTCAACAGAAAACGGTTCAGCATCCATTGCGCGTCAAAGCTAAGCCCGTATTCTTCACTGTATTGCCGTCCGGCGTACCAGCGTTTGCGGAATGTGGGCTGCAGACTTATTTCTCCCTGCTCAAAGGTCTGGCGCGGGCCGCTGGCAAGAAAAAGCTGATAATCGTCAAAGGCGTTCTGCTCATATTCAAGCGCGTTCAGGCTGATGGTGTTGCGCAGACCGAAATCCCGGCTGAAGCGCAGGTAGTGATTGAACGTTGCGCCCACGCCAAGCCCGATGCCGCTCTGTTCTTTTTCCAGAGGGCGGCAGAGCAGCATGCCGCCGAGAGCGATGCACTCCTCTTCACCGCCTGACGCCTGATTGAGGTTGGAGTCGGGAACGAGCGCCACGTTGAAGCCGATATTCCAGTCTTTTCTGCGCCGGATCTGCGTGAGGAATTCGTCGACCTTTTCCTGCACTTCCGGCGGAAGCCCGCTCCCTTTCACAAGTTCAAATTGTAACTGGGCGTCTTCATAGTCCCTGTTCAGAAAGTAGGCCCGCGCCAGCTCCAGGCGTACTCTTGGCAGGTTAGGGTTCTGGCGGAGAATGTCCAGAAACAGAAGCGAGGCTTCCCGAAAGCGGCCTTCCAGCATGAATATTCCCGCCAGCTGAAAGGCGGCTTCGATCCGATACTCCCGAACCCGGCCGCGAGCGATCAGTTCCTGATACAGGGTGACAGCTTCGTCCCTGCGTCCCTGACCGGCAAGGACGCGGGCCAGAACAAGGGCTTCCCTTTCCGTGAGGCGTTTCTCCCCGGCGGGCGCAGAAGCGCCCGCCGCCGGAGGGGCCTCCCGCTCCGCGCCTTCCGCTGCGGGGAGGGGCGCGAGCAGCGCGGCAAGCAGCAGAAGCAGCGGAAAACGGGGCGAGGAGAACGGGAAGAACATGACCTGTCTACTGCTTTACACCAAAGGAGCCGTCGAACATGAACTGGTCTCCGGCGTCATTTTTCGCGCCGATTTCAAAACGCCCGGATGCCTCGCTGGCGGAACCGGAAGGTCCATAGAAATTACCGCTCAGGGATGCGCCTTCTATGTTGCTTGGGAAATGGAACTTGGAAGTGTTGCCGTTATCCGCGACTGTGGGCATTCTGCCGTCATTGTGGAATTCGCTGTTATACACGGTGAGCTGAAAGCCGATATTGTAGAAATCTGGGAAGCTCATGGCCAGATTGCCGCTCCGTCCCCCGGAATCGATGTTCAGCGTGGCATCTCCCCGAAAGAATTCCTGATCAGGTTTATCCAGTGTAGTTCCCCTGTACTGCGTCGCCATGGCTATGGCTTTTCCTGTGAATACTGCATTGGCAGCGGGTACTTTCAGATACGCAGAGTCTCCCCCGCTGACGGGGATAAAGGTAATATCTGTATAAGGATCATCGGCTGGATAGGTCTTTGACTGCCCGTTCCACTCGAAGGTTCCGACCCAGCCGGATTTTACGCCCCATGCGCCGAAAGAAGCATACGTCAAATTCACCAGACCGGAATTCAGTGCCATGAATTCTGTTCCGCCGAGAGCTGTCCCGGTAAAATATACTGTCGGTTTCGCGGGATCATCATGCATGGGGCCCCAATCTGCATGATCGTACCTGGTTCCCCGCCGAGGTTCTTTAAGGAAGTCTGCGGTGTTGTCCGTCATATCACCAATTCCAATGACTAGTTCTGGTCCTCTTTCACCGTGTTGTGGGAGTTCGGCAAATTGGAATTCTTTGAGAACTCTTTCATCCGGCCCCCCGTATTCGGCGATAATATCTATGGAATTTCCGTGCTTGATAGTCAGAGTCTGTCCATTAACTTCGGCAGTGAGTCCGTCGCTTTTGAGCGTGGCTTCCAGGCCGCCGCTGTCTCCGGTGTTGGAGTAATCCTCCGCAAGATAACCCTGTTGGGGCATGCCGCCGGTGATTTCGCTGGCGGAGATGGTCGGACGCGGGGCCAAGGGGGTACCGCCACTCCCTCCGCCTCCCCCGCCGCCAACGCAGGCCGTCAATGAGACAAGGCTGGCCATCATGGCGAAAAACACGGATCTTTTCGATGTTGTGTTCATGCGAACGTCCTCCTGGTAAAAGAATTTGAAGAAATGCATTACATGTGAATACGATTTTTCAGTTCCAGCATGACAGGCGTCCACAGTCGATCTCTGTAACGGTTCGCGTATCCTGGATGATACAGTCGGAACGTGTTGTCGGGTAAATTTTTATGGGTAAGCCGTGCCAGCTCTCGAATATCAAACGTCTGGGATACAGGCAGAAACTGCACATCCTTGAATATTCTTTCAATATAGTAGTCATAATTTGGACCTGTCAGAAAAATCAAAATATTTGGATCTGCCGCAGTAATTTCCGCAGAAAGGGTTTGAAAGTGATCCAGATATTCCATAGTAAGAGCACTATTTTCCAGCATACGGTGTGGATTCACATCTCCGATTATGCGAAATATATTTGACCAGAATATATAATCTCTCGATAGATCCTTTTCTCCATTTATCATACATTCAAATTCATGAATAAATCTCCAGTAAGGAGCATGCCAGTCAATATTTTGGAGGGCATCTGCTGTAAATTTCATGGCGTCTGATACTTCAGTTATGTAGCCCCATCCATTTGGATCCTGGCCAACGCACATGATTCTTGTTTTGATGTCGGTATATGCATCAGGGCAGTAACAATATTGAATGACAAATTCTTCAGAGTTTCCGAATATGTTCTCACATTTTTCACGAAAAACCATAGTCTGTTCATTTATGGATGTATAAATATCCATAAGTTTTTTGTTAATATCATTCATAAGAATCCTTGTTGTATTATATGGTTTTATAAAAGGTTTACTTTAATGTTTTACAAAGCCAAGATACAGTGAATTACGGATACTCTGCGCTCTGTAATGGAGTCTCGTTGTGTTCAATTCTGGAGTATTTTCACTTTGAAAATACTCCAGAATATGTGAAGGAAAGAGGATTTTTCGTCATCATAATTTCTTAATATCAAAATAGGATGAATATATAGAACTCATTTCAAAACCATATTTCTTCTTAAATGCTTCCTTAAAAAGACTAAAATGGCTGCTGTTAGAGAGTGAAAAACAGGAAGAAGTGGAACTAGTTACAACTTCAACATTCATTCCTTTTTGTATCTTGCCAGAATTCATATCTTTTTTAGCTGTTACCAGGAAAACTGCCATGACATACTCCTGTGATATTTTTTCTAAAATTGGTGTGCTGAAAACAAGATCAATAATATCCCGTAATGTAGTTACTTGTTTCCAAAAATATAAACTGTTCTTGAAGAGCAAGCAAATACCTATAGATAATTTTACATGCAAAAAACTTACCTGTAGATGGTTTTACATATATAAAATCTATCTATAGAGGGTTTTATGTGCGGATAGCTTACCTATCATTCGTGATCAGGGAGTTATCATGGAAAAAGACGCAGCATATTTTGCGGAAAAATTAGGTAAAAGAGTCAGAGAGTTGCGGGAAAAAAATGCCCTGACTCAGGACAGGGCTGCCGAACTTGCCGGTATTACCGGGAAATACTGGGGAGAGGTGGAGAGGGGAAGCGTTGCCGTTTCCGCTGTCGTACTGGATAAAATGGCCTCCGCACTCGGAGTGTCCGTGGCAGATGTCATGAATATGGAGCATTGGAGTTCCCGTCAGGAACTTCTGGAGAAGCTGGAAGTTTCCCTGCGGAAGGCGGATGATCACACCTTACGCCTGTATTTGCGCTTATTGCGCACGTTGCAGCTGTAAGTGCCGAAATTTTGTGATTTCACCGAATTGAGGATAGCGTTGATAACGCCTGTCCTCCTCTTGTGTCCGTTCCGGAAGTGGTATAGAGCAACCATGCCGCTCTTTGCGCAGGCGTTTTTTTCGTCCGGCTGCGCGGTTCATTTCTGATACGGGGGGGCACATGCCTGTTTCAAACATTCAAACCCGGGCGACGCTGGTTGGATTGACGGCTCCCGTCTGCTGGGGAATGACGGTCGGTCTGATCCGCAGCATTACGGAATCATTCGGTCTGGCCGCCGGCCTGACGCTCCTTTATGG
>JAEXGX010000156.1 GCA_023450535.1 Pseudomonadota bacterium
GTATACTGATGACCCAATTTCCCGTGCCTGCGGAAACCGGGCACCTGGGCTTGGCGACCAAACTTATCCATGCGGAATCCGGCCAGTGGCACAGTTCACTCGCTGTCGTGCCTTTGCCCAAGGCTGACCCGCAGGGCTACGGCTCGGCACAGACCTACGCCCGCCGCTATGCGCTGTGCGCCATGCTCGGCATCGTCACGGAAGATGATGACGGCGAAGGCGCAAAAATGCCGCAATCCGCAAGAAAGTCCAGAACTCCCGCCCATGAGCGCAACCAGGCGCGGAATACTCCTCCGGCACGGGAAGAAAGCTCCGGCCTGCCGAAAATCGATGGTATCACCTATCAGAACATCACTTCCACAGACGGACGCACCTGCATCATCGCTTCCGGCAATACCCAACCCAAGAAGGATTTGCTCATGGGCCTTGGCTTCAAGTGGAACGCGCAGCGCAAAATGTGGTGGAAATACGCTGACGCGGCATGACAATGGGAGACATGTATGCACACACCATCCGACAAGGCAAACGGCCTGCTGACCCTGCTCCATAGGGGATTGCATCTCCATGCGGAACGTGCAACGGCCCTGGCCCTTGGCGACAGGAGCACGTATGTCGGCCTTTCAGACATCGGCAGAGCTTTGGAATGTCCCAGAGCGGCCCTGCTGAACAAAATATCTCCACGCCCGCAGACCAGCCTGCAAAAACTCCTGACCCTGCAACGCGGGCACTGGTTTGAGTATGGCATCGGCCAAACTCTTGCCGTTCACAATCTTCACATTCTGCCGCAGTTGGAGTTTGCCTTTATCCACAACGGCGTTCCCATTAAAGCACATCTCGATTTCACCCTGGTATGGGATAAGCCGCACCCCGCCGTGCGGATTTTGGAACTCAAAAGCACGGAACGTCTGCCGGAAACTCTCTATGCTTCGTATGAAACACAGCTTTACGGACAGGCAAGTTTTCTGGCCGAGTTCTGGAATATGCCCGTGTTCAGCCTGCGAGATGGAAGTGGAACGATTCTTCATAGCAATCTGACCATGCCGCAGTTGTGCAAGGCCAGTTTCGGCCTTGTCATGCCTGCGGAACCAACCGCTGTGGATATGGAAGCCTGGGTGCTGTGCCTGGCCATGTCCGACGCCAAAGCCTTCGGCCCCTATCTCCCCAATGCCGCCATGCGCGATCTGTGCCTGAGTACGGCTGAAACGCTCTGGCAGCATAAGCAGGCCGTGGAAAACGGCCAGCTCGACATCAACGCTGTGCCCCACGCCACGGGCTTTCACGCTCTGTGCGCGTATTGCGACTGGAACGCCGACTGCCCCAAGTTCCATGATGGAGAGTATCAGCCCGAATGGCAACCTGAACTGGATCGACTTGTCCGGCTCAAAAATTCCCGCTCCGCTTTGGATACGGAAATTGAAGCCCTGGAAAGCGGCCTGAAGGACGCCTACGCGCTCTCAGCCATGCAAGGCAACTGGATCAACACCGGCAGTCACCGCTTTCGCGTCACAACCTCAAGCGGACGGCGTACCCTGAACCGTGACCGCCTGCGTGAAGAATTGGCCCGATCCCGTGGAGAAGAAAACGCGGAAGACCTCCTGACCCGCTGCGAGCAGGAAGGTCGGGCTTTTTCACGACTTGTCATCAATGCAATCAACTGAGAGGAGAATCTGTATGTCAAAGAAAATAACGCTCCGTTTTATCGGAACAGACGGATGGTCGCGCTGCGTATTCAAAGGCGACGATGAGAGATACTACAAAACAGTCGAACTTGATCCTGACGAAGGATTTTTGAATGTATCATGCGCGGAACAAATTGCGCTCTTGCAAACGCTGCATACCACGGACGAGCCCGATGGAGAACCCTCTTGCTTATGCCGACTGGAGAATTTTATCTTCAACGGCATCAATCTGTAACCACGGTCAATAGAAACAGAAAAAGGAAAAACGTATGGGATACTATTCTGATGTGGGCCTTTGCCTCACTGCCACAGGCATGAAAGTTCTGGATGCCGCACTGGCCGCGCTTGAGCCTCATGCCGAGCGGACAAAAAATATCCATGAACTCCTGAACTCTCCCCGCGACAAGCGGGAAGCTGACGGAGCCGTGGCCTGGCTTTGGGAATCCCTCAAATGGTATGACGATTACCCGGATGTGGCGTTCATGGAAAACCTGCTGCAAGACCTGAACGAGCAGGATTATCTCTTTATCCGTATCGGTGAATCTGATGACGATACCGAGTATCGTGGCGGATTTTGGGAAAATCCCTTCGGTATGTGTCTGGTGCGAAGGATTACTTTCGAGGGATAGCCCTTAATCCGCGGATTCGGGAGGCCATTGGCGCGCGGTGTGCAAAACCGACAGAATTTGCAGTTCATCACCGGCTATCTCATAAACGAGAATGTAATGTTCGTGAACGATTAATTCACGCGTTCCCGCAACACGCCCAGGCTTTCCCTGTTTGGGGAACTGCAACAGCTGTTCGGCGCAATCCGTGATGTGAGTGTCGAGCGCAAGGGCAGCCTCAATATTGTCTTCGGCAATATGGGCGACAATAGCCGCAAGCTCATTCTCCGCGCGGGGAGACCAGAGCAGTATCATCGCGTCTCACGTCCGGCCTGAGCCAACAAGCGGCTACGGCGTTCCGCCTGTCTCGCCATGACCTGTTCATGGGTAAGCGCACGGCCCTCGCGAATATCCTGCCGGGCGGCTTCCACTCTGGCCCGGAACCATGACTCGTACTCATCCTGCTCACGGGTTTCCTGGACCACCGACCGCATATAATCGCGGATAAGCTGCGCGGCTGTGCGATCCTGACGGCGCGCGGCCTCCGCAAAAGCTGTCTTCAGCGCATTGTCTACGCGCAAGGTAAAATTGGCTTCCTGCATGATGCACCTCTAAAGTTGTGCATCACTGTATACGCTTTTATCCAATCAGTCAATGCCCCAAAACAATCGAGACATTCACGTTTCCAATGAAAGCCGTATTTTAACTATCTGAAATTCAAAACGAATTTTTTAGAAAATCATCGAAAAGGTGAATGTCTCAAACAATCAGCTTCTCCAAGGAGAACACATGGATACCATAACAATTCTTAGCAACCTGAATCCAACTGATCTTGACGCCGGAACGGTGTTCAGCGGAACTCCGTCCGGAACCCCGGTAAAAGGCTATGCGCAACCTTCTCCGTTCACGCCCAAACGGAACCCTGACTATGTGTTCCATGAGCACAGCCGCGACCTGGTGGTCTGGTTTATCGCTCCCCCATCGCCGCTGTATGTATGCGGCCCGGCAGGAGCGGGCAAAAGCAGCATGATCAACCAACTGGCGGCCCGCCTGAACTATCCCACTTTTGAAGTTACCGGGCATAATCATCTGGAGTTTCAAGATTTGGTCGGGCACCTCTCCGTGCGGAACGGCAATATGGTCTTTGAGTACGGCCCACTTGCCCTTGCCATGCGCTTTGGCGGCTTGTTGCTCCTGAACGAACTTGATTTGCTGGAGCCTGCGACCGCCGCTGGCTTGAACGGTATTCTGGACGGGCAGCCTTTGTGCATCCCGGAAAATCAGGGAGAATTGATTGAACCGCACCCCATGTTCCGATTCGCGGCCACGGCCAACACCAACGGCGGCAGCGACGAAACCGGCCTGTATCAGGGAACGCTTCGCATGAATCTGGCCCTGATGGACAGATTCACCGTCTGCGAAGTGAGCTACCCCGTACCAGAAATCGAACTGCGATTGCTGGAAAAAGTCGCTCCGCAATTGCCGGATATACTTCGTAAAAAGATGGTGGAATACGCTAATGAGGTCCGCCGTCTGTTCATGGGCGAAGCCGAAAACAGCTACAGGGGCAACAGTATTGAAGTTACCTTCAGCACACGCTCTCTGCTCCGCTGGGCAGACTTGATTCTGCGCTATCAGCCCCTTGCGAAGCAGGGCATCCAGCCGGTGGCCTATGCTCTTGATCGGGCTTTGGGCTTTCGCGCCTGCAAGGAAACCAAAGCGGTTCTCCACGAGTTGGCGCAACGCATTTTCCCGCAACAGGGGCAGAGTTTGGGGGAGTAAGCAAGGGTAGTTCTGCCGTGCAGGATGACACTGCCTACCCCACCAATCAACTTACTGTTCCGCCCATTGTCCAGCGTTTGGATCAGCTTATCCCTTCGGTCTAGGGCAATCCCGACTTTCTGCTTACCCTGCTTGAATTTCCCCGCATTGCTTTGGAAAGTCCTTCCGCATCAGGCGGCAAGTTCTGGCTGGGCGTGGCAATGGAAAGCGGTGTGTCCATTCGCTGGGGCAGAACCGGAACGGCGGGAACAGTAAAGCATTTCCCGCTTGCCCAATGCAAAAACAACAATCCCCTGTTGGAGTTGAAGGACAGGTTTATGAGCAAAATCGGCAAGGGATACAATCTGAACCCGCATGACACCAGAATCCCGTAAGGAGGCACTATGACAGACATCACAGTTCTTGACCACCTGCTTGTGGTCAATCTCGATATCCACATCTGGACAGCCAGAAAGAAACTGGTTCCGCTTGATTTGGGCGGCGCTGAGCTTCCGCCCGAAGACCTGGCCTCGCTTGGCAGCAAGCGTGTCTGCAACCCTGAAGACCTGCGTAGCTTCACCACACTGAAGGCGCGGGCCGTGAGCGTGCTGGAGCGGAGCGGAATCCGTTTTCTCAGCGGATGGGCAGTGCCGGATACGCGCATTGACGACATCATGCGGGAACTGGCCGTCATCCACGACGAGTTCAACGCGGCCAAGGAATCCTTTCTGCAACGCTATGAACAGTCCGTGCGGGACTGGATTGCCAGGCATCCGCAATGGGGCAACATCATCGCCGGTTCCACGGTCAGCGAGGAGTATGTGCGTTCCAGGCTGGATTTTCGCTGGCAGGTGTTTCAGGTAGCGCAGCCGGAAGCGATAAATCGAAACATGGATAACCTGAAGGAGGATATTGACCGGCTTGGCGGGACTCTTTTCGACGAAATCGCCAAAGCAGCCGGAGAAGCATGGCATCGTTGTTATGCCGGAAAAACCGAGATTACCCGCAAGGCGTTGTCACCGCTGAAAGCCATGTATGACAAACTCATGGGACTGACGTTTGTTGAGCCGCGCGTTGCGCCTGTGGCCGAACTGCTGGATACGGCTTTCCGCAGCATTCCCAAACGCGGAGCCATTACCGGCAGTACCCTTGTCATGCTGCAAGGTCTGGTTTCACTTTTGCAAAACCCGCAGGCGCTCATGGAGCATGGACAGATGATTCTGGACGGACGCAAGAATAGCCACAAGATTCTGGAGTCGTTACTTCTGGCCGAGTGCGCTGTGCAGGTGGAAGCGGAGCGGCACAATGAGGACTCGCGGGAGGACGCGCTGTTTGACGATGCCCCTTTGCTGCCGGTCATTGAGAGTCACGGCCTATGGTAAATAACCAACCAAACCATACTGACGCCAGCCCCTTTGAGCACTGAAGTTCAAAGGGGCTCTTGCTTTTGGAGGAAACATGAATCCCAAACACATCATAAAAGCCTTGCCTCTGCTCGCGTCAGTCCTGGGGCGCAAGTACGGAGTGCAGGTGCGCATTGGTGGCGATACGGCGTTCACCAACGGCAACATCATCCAGTTGCCGAGCCTTCCTCTGGATGGAGATGAAACCCTGATTGGTCTGATCCGTGGCTATCTGGATCACGAAGCAGCCCATATCAGGGCCACGGATTTTGACGCTCTGAATGCGGCCAATATGACTCCGCTGGAAAAACACATCTGGAATATGCTGGAAGATCACCGCGTGGAAAATGTCCTGTCAGGCATCTATCCCGGCTGCCGGGAGAATTTTCAATGGCTTATCAAGCATCTTTTTCTCCCCAAACCCGAAAAAAGCAAACAGAAAGCCGCTGCTCCCGATCCGGCCCTGCTCATTCTGGACTGGCTGCTCATCACTGTTCGTTCCTGGGATGTCAAGGCGCTGAGTGAAGAGAGGGATTGCCTCAGAGCTTCGGCGGAAATCCATTATCCCGGTCTGTCCCACGAGTTGGAACCGGTTTTGCGATTGGTTCCGAAACAGTGCGCAAACACGCAGGACGCCTTTGGCTTTGCCTGTGAAATCGCAAATATCATCAGAAAGTACGCCCAGGTCATGGAGGAACAACAGAAACAAGAGCATAGCCATACGGGACAGGGAACTTCCAATGCTTTGCCAGAAGTGGAGTCATATCCATCCTTCGGTCAAACAGGCGCCCCAACGGCCCCCAGACAGGCACTGCAAAGTTTGCAAAAGCTGGTTTCCACTGATGCGAATAGCGATATCTTCCCCTCCGGGGTGGGAGAACAGTTACAGCAAATGCTCTCCAATTTGGGGAAAAACGGAGGAGAGCGAGTTCAGATTGCTGTGGCGACTCCCCAAACCACGCAACCTCTTTCACCGGACGAACTGAACGATTCCCGGCAGGCGACAACGGCGCTGCGGACCAGGCTGCAAGCCCTGATGCAAAGTATCCGTTCCGTCAGGAATCACAGCGCGTATACGGGTGCGCTCAACATCCGCAGGCTGCATAGCCTAGCGACCGGAAATGCAAAGGTCTTTCTGCGCAAAGGCGAGAAAGCCGGTGTGAACACCGCTGTCCACATTTTGCTGGATGCCTCCGGTTCCATGAACGGCAAGCCCATAGCTTTGGCGGTCAAGGCATGCTTTGCCGTGGCGTCAGCTCTGCAAGCCATACCAGGCGTCAGTGTGGGCGTTACCGCCTTCCCCGGCAATCCTGTTCCGGATTTGCCGGAACAGCAAGGACACTGGCAAACCGTTGCTCCCGTCCTGCTGCACGGTCAGAAGTTGCATACCAGGTTCACGATGAAAACCGGAGGCAGTACCCCAATGGATGCGGCCTTGTGGTGGGTACTGCAA
>JAEXGX010000208.1 GCA_023450535.1 Pseudomonadota bacterium
GCTGTTCCGCATTACGTCCCCAGCCCGCCACGTCAGCGCCGCGTTCCGCAAGCGCCTGCGCGATGGCCCGTCCCAATCCGCCGCTCGCACCCGTAACCAGAGCTTTTTTTCCACGTAATCCCTGATACCCGTTCATGGATCCTCCTTTCCGGTTTGCGCCGGCCAGACATATTCGCGAGCACAAAAAAACAGAGCATTCGTGCTCCTCGCTCCGGCAATGTTCAGGCTGTCTTTTTGCAAGCATTTTTCATGCCATTATTTTTTTTCAAAAAAATCAGCTTATTATATAGAACTGTATAAAATATATACTACCAAAAAAATAATCTTATTAACAATAATAGTAATTAAAAATAACATTTTTTCAAAATTATAATCTATTATTCTTCTCTATTTTAACTTTATAAGTATGATATGGAGCTATAAATTAAAACTATAATATAATCATATATTTTCTATTTGATATTTTATTCTCAATCAAAATAAGAAATTAAATTCACATAACAGTAAAATTTTAAATCATGATGCTTTTATACCTGCATAAATCCATTCATATCTTTCAGTTGTGAATTTTATTATTTCATATATCTCACCGCACTTGCCATACCTCTGCCCGTTGAAATCCGCTTAACACGAAAAGGGCGCTCCCCATATGGGAAGCGCCCTGAGCCTGCTGATTTTATCAACAAGCTTGAAAATCAGGAACAGATCACAGCTTTGCTGTGCCGTTAAGCAACTGATTTTCGCTTCTTTCCGCCAGGCGGCATAGCCGGCGTTGGCGGCACAAACACCGTAAAGCGGATTTTATCACTTTATCATCTGTCTGAAGCCCCTCCATATGGGGGCCCCTTTTCGACAAACAGGAACCAGCGAGAACAGCGGAATCGCGCGGCCGCCCAGGCATTAGTGCGCGTGGCTTCTGCGCACCACGCGGGAGGTCATGCGGCGCTCTATAAGGCGCAATACCCAAGACAAGGAAAGCGTCACCATAAGATAAAGAATCGCCACGGCCAGCCACACTTCAAAGGAGCGGAAGTTGATGGCCACAATTTCCTGCCCCTGTCTGGTCAGTTCGGCCACGCCGATAACCGTGAGCAGCGAAGTATCCTTGAGGGAAATGATAAACTGGTTTCCCAGCGGGGGAATCATGCGCCGGAAGGCCTGCGGCCAGATGACGTAAAACATGGTCTGCGCCGCGCTGAGTCCGGTGGATCGGGCGGCTTCCGACTGTCCGGCATCAATGGACAAAATCGCGCCGCGCACGATTTCGGCAATATAGGCCCCGGCGTTGATACCAATGGCAATAATTCCCGCCGTCAACGGTGGAATTCGCATGCCCAGCGCGAGTGGCAGACCGAAATACAGAAACATGACCTGAACAATAAGCGGCGTCCCGCGTATCAGCTCGATATACCCCACGGCCACAGCCCGCAGGGCGCGATTGCGTCCCGTGTTGATCAGCCCCGTCATCACGCCGAGGACCAACCCGAGAGCCAACCCTCCCACAGTGATCAGCAGGGTCATTTCCAACCCTTTCACCAGCAGCGGCAAGGATTCGACAATGACTTCGGGACGGAAATTAAAGGCCATTGGCACCGCCTCTAAAGTATATTGGACTCAAGGGAAGTTGCGAATCAGGACCCTGTGTTCTGGCTCGCAGGTTTCGCGACTCCGCCGGAACTCTACGCCGCAAATGAATTGCGGCTATTCCGGCGGCGCGGCGGAGCCTCGCTTCACGCGGCTCCGGGAGTATTTTCAATACGAAAATACTCCAAGTATATTGGACTCAAGGGAAGTTGCGAATCAGGACCCTGTGTTCTGGCTCGCAGGTTTCGCGCCGCCCCGCCCTTTTGTACGGAAACGGGGCGGCGGAACAATCACTACTTCGTCACGGGTTCAGAGCCGAACCACTTGACGTACAACGCCTTATAACTGCCGTCGGCCTTCATGGCCTTGAGCGCTTCGTTAATGGGGCCGACAATCTTGCTGTCCTTGGGGAAGCCCACACCATAGGACTGTCCTTCATACAGAGGGCCGACCACAAGAATCTTGCCTTCGGAAGCCTTGGCAAAATCACGCACAACGGATTCGTCAAAGAACACGCCGTCCGCGCCGCCGCTGAGCAGCTCGAGGTACATGTTGTCGTTGTTGGGGAACAGCTTCACTTCCTTAGCCTTGTCCGCGAACTTGGTGCGGATATAATCGGCGGAGGAAGTGCCTGTCTTGGTGGCGATGACCTTGCCCGCCAGATCGTCCAGGCTCTTCACCTTGTCCGCGTCTTCGGCACGTACGGCGATCATGATACCGGTATCATAATAGGGATCAGACATGTCCACCACTTCAAGGCGCTGGGGGCTGATGGTCATGGCGGCCACAGCGGCATCAATGTTGCCGGTCTGAAGGCCGGGGATGATCCCGTTGAAATCCATGGGCTGGAATTTGTATTCAAGCCCGGCGCGCTTTGCCAGCGCATCCCACAGTTCAATGTCAAAGCCGGTGTACTTACCGCTTTCGTCCTTGAACTCGAAGGGCTTGAAGTTGGTGTCGTGAGCTACGACCAGAGGCGCGGCAAAAGCAGCACCGGACAGACCGAGCGCCAGAGCCAGGGCGACGGCCAAAGAAGAAATGCGTTTCATGGGACACTCCGGGAAACGGCGCTGCCGTTCGGCAGCGGCAGAATGACCGGCTTCTCGGGCAGGGCGCACACGCGCCGTTCCTGCAAGCCTAAACGGGAAGTATAGACATAGCGCGTCGAAACATCAAGTTTCCGCGATTTCCCTGTCCCAGGCTCCGTCGCACCGCATTGCCCAAACCAAAGCGAATACGTATAGTACGTTCACACGTCCCCCCCAATTCACCTCGTACCTCGCCGCGCCATCCGTATATACGCGTCACTCCGGAGCCGTTTATGCCGAATCATTCTTCCGCCGCGCCCGTTATCGAGCCTGCTGCCACGCTTGTCATCGCATTGCCGCGCCTTCATCCCGCCCTTATCGAAGAAGACGCCCACGCCTTGGGCCTGACCGTGCCGGAAGCTGTGCGTACCCTGTGGCCGGGCCTGCCCGGCAAGCCCGAGAATGCCTATGCACCCGCGCTGCCGTGGTCTCCGGCGCAGGCGGCGGCCTGCTTGGCCGACTTCGAGCAAAACGCTCGCGACGGAGCGCGCGGGCTGGCGCTTATGCCGCTGGCCGCACAAAGCCTTCTTCCTTCCGATGCGGTTCTCAGTCCGGCAGAACAGGATGCACTGGCCCGCCTGACTGAACGCGAATACTCTTCCTCCAAAGAAACTTCTCCCGCTACACCTTCTGTCGTGCGGCAGAAGCAGGAAAACGCCCAGCGCTCCCTGCTCCTGGCCTGGCTGCAGGAACAACAAGCCCTGGAACTGGCGGAACTGACCCGTAGCGTGGCGCAGAAACAACGCAAGCTCGCCGGTCTGCTCAGCGATGGATTCCCGGCCTCGCCCCCCGACGCTTCAAACCGTGCCGAACGTCCGGCTGCCACGGCATGGCGTGCCGTGCTGGAGGCCGCTGTCACCCTGCTGGACAGAGAAATACAAGAATGCGATTTGCGATTTCTTGTTCTGGATCGAGACATGGCCGATGCGCTGGAAAGTATTTCCCCTGCAAGACTCCTTCCTGCGTCAGCGGAAAAACAGGCGGCGGAACCGGCTGCTAAAGGGTTCTTTGTTCTGCGCACACATCTTTCCGCAGTTCCCGGCCAGAATCATGGTCTGACCCGCATTTCCGCGCCCGCCGTGAAAAACCGGGACGATCCTGTCCTGACCTTCCTGTGCCCGCACGTCACATATTGAAGTGAAATGCGGCATCCGAGAACGTTTTGCGATTAAAAGTATCTACCAACCACGACCCTTTGTTCTGGCCCGCAGTTTCCTCGCCTCCACCGGAGCTTAACGCCGCAAGCAAATTGCGGCTGCTCCGGCTTCGCGTGGAGTCTCGCCTTACTCGACTCCATGAGCAACTTCACGGTGGAATTGCTCTGCACCCCAACCCTTCGGAATTTTCATGATCCCAAATGTTGAAACAGGCAGTAAAGCCTTCCGGGCAGACGAACTCGCCGCCTGGATTGCCGATGTATGCGGCGGCCGCCCCAAAGGCGTTATTTTTGATTGCGACGGCGTCATCATCGACTCCGCAGCCGCAAACGTCCATTACTACAACCTGCTCCGGCGTGAGCT
>JAEXGX010000264.1 GCA_023450535.1 Pseudomonadota bacterium
GGCAAAAGGAGAACTCGACTATATCTGCGGGCTGACCCAGCCTCTCGTGCCCGACGGAGCGCGGGTTCAGACGCTGACTACCAGCTTCGCCACCAACCGCCGCATCCTTGTGGGAAACTCCGATGTCTATATCAATTCGGAGCAGGACTATAAGGGCCGCACTATCGCCCTGCTGGACGACTCGGAAAAATATCAGCCCGTCGCGGAGTCCTACGGCGCGAAAACCATCAAGGTGTACTCCTATCAGGAAGGCTTCGCCCTGCTCACCTCGGGCAAGGCCGACGCCTTTGTCGTCCCCTCCGGGGAAATCGCTTCCTATCTGGTCATGATGGAACAGGTTCCCGGCATCCGGCTCATGGGCATGTCGCTTGAGCGTTATCCGACACTGATCGTCCTTGCCCCGGAACGGACCGCGCTGAAAACGCGGCTCTCCGGCGAACTCGTGCGCCTGGAGGAAGCGGGCGAGCTGGAACGGCTGCGCGAGAAATGGTTTGGGCGGCCGCTGATCCATCGCCCCGGCCTGTGGGACGAATATCGAAACGCCATTCTCACCGGCCTTGGCGGGCTGCTTCTGCTGCTGTTTTCGGGGCTGGCATGGACCATTCTTCTGCGCCGGCGCATCCGCGCGGTCACGCGTTCCCTTTCCCGCTCCGAACGGCGCTTTCAGGCCCTGCTGGAGGCATCGCCCGATGCCATTCTGAGCGTGGACGCCGGAGGAAAACTGCGTTTCGCCAACCGGAGCGCGGCGGAAAATCTTCTGGAATGCAAGGGACGTTCGCTTCCCGCGCTGGAATGCGGAGGAGACAGCCTGCGTGAACTGCTCCGCGACGCGCGGCAAAAGGGATGCACCAGAGCGACGTTTTCATCCGGAGACGACAAGACGTTTGAAGTCATCGCATTTTCCGCCCCGGACGGGGACAGCGACGAGCTTCTGTCCTGCTGCATCGCCCGTGATGTCACGGAACGCAGGCTCATGGAACAGGAGCTGATCCAGGCAGAACGGCTGGCCGTTATCGGCAGGCTGGCCGCCGGCGTGGCGCATGAAATCAACAATCCTCTCGGCATTGTGCGCACCAACGCAGATATCGTGCGGAAACTGAGCGGCAACTCCGCCGTCCTTGAAAGGCTGGATGTGCTGCGGCGCAATGTGGACAAGGCGGCGGACATTACCAGAAAACTCCTGCGCCTGGCGGTTCCGCAGGAAATGGAGGCGCGTCCGCTGGATCTGGCGGAACTGGCCCGGGAAAGCCTGAATTTTCTCAAACCGCGCCTGAAGGATGTGGAGCTGGACACAGCGGGCCTTGCGCACCCCCTGCCGATTCTTGGCGACAAATCCCAGTTGGAGCAAATCATCATCAATCTGCTGCTCAACGGGCTGGAAAGCATGAAGTTCAGGGGCAGACTGAGTCTTGAGGGAATACAGGACACCGATGCGGAAGGACATCCCGTGGCCGTCCTGCGCGTACGAGACAGCGGATCGGGCATTGCCCCCGAAGCGCGGGAACGGATATTTGATCTGTTCTATACCACGCGCAACAGCGAAGGTTTCGGCATAGGGCTGTTCGTTTCCCGCCGTATTGCCGAACGGCATGGCGGCAGCCTCCGGGCTGAATCCCACCCGGAAGGAGGCGCTGTCATGGTTCTAACCCTGCCCTCCGCCCCAGGCCCATAAGGGGAAAACTAGAGCAGTTTAACTTTGAAATCATACATGGCAGGACACTATGTTCTGACTCGTAGGTTTCACGCCTCCGCCGGAGGAGCGGAGTCTCGCTCTGTTCGACTCCGAGAACATTTCAAAGTAAAAATGCTCGCATCCCGGCTTCCCGCGCGGGAAGATAGGGAATTCCGCCGGACAGGCTACAATCCGTAGTTTTCCAGCTTGTCATACAGCGTGCGGCGGGATACCCCGAGCAGGGCGGCGGCTCTTGTCCGGTTGCCCCCCGCAAGAGCCAAGGCACGGACGACGGCTTCCCTTTCCGCCTGCTGCACGGCCTGCTGCAGCGACAAATCCTCCACCCGCTCCGTCTCTTCCGCGTCCTCCTTCAGCCCCAGCGCGCCCAGCGTGACGCTTTCGCCGTCGGCCAGCAGCACGGCGCGCTCCATGACATTTTCCAGTTCCCGGATATTCCCCTTCCAGGGCTGCGCCTGAAGGCTCTGCAGCGCCGCCGGGCTGATCCGCGCGACATGCCTGCCGTAGCGCTCGTTGTATTTGCGCACGAAATGCCCCGCAAAACCCGCGATATCTTCGCGTCTTTCACGCAGGGCGGGCAGGCGCAGACGGATGACGGCCAGACGATAATACAGATCCTCGCGGAAGTTTCCTTCTCTTATCGCGCCGAGGAGATCGCGGTGCGTAGCGGATATAAAGCGCACGTTCACGGGCACTACGGCATTGCCTCCCACCGGCCGTATTTCATGCTCCTGCAACACGCGCAACAGCTTGACCTGCATGGGGGGGGAAAGCTCTCCGATTTCGTCGAGAAATACCGTGCCGCCCTCGGCCTCCTGAAACAGTCCCCGCCGGGCGTTCAACGCTCCGGTGAAGGCTCCGCGGACATGCCCGAACAACTCGCTTTCCAGCAGGCTCTCCGGCATGGCTCCGCAGTCAATGGTCAGAAACGGCCCCTCGCGCCGGGCGCTGAGCTTGTGAATATATTTTGCCAGCAGGGATTTTCCCGTGCCTGTCTCTCCCTGAATCAAAATGGAGGCGGAGGATTCCGCAATTTTGTCGACCGTGGAGAGCACACTTTCCATGGCGCGTCCGGTACCCAGCATCATCTCCGGTTCCGCAACGTCGCGTTCCCCCTCCTCCGCCAATATGCGATGGAGCCGCCCGAACTCGACGGCCTGTCTGGCCAGCGCTTCCAGCTCGTCGGCGTCAAAGGGCTTGGTAATATAGTTGAATGCGCCGAAGCGCATGGCTTCCACCGCGCTGGGGATGGACCCCACGCCAGTCATGATGATGAAGGGGGTGCGGTTGTCGGCCGCCCTCAGTTCCTTCAACATGTCCATGCCGGACATGCCGGGCATGGCAAGATCACAGAGCACGAGCGCGAACTTCCGGGCCGAGGCACAGCGCAATCCATCTCTGGCGGAAGAGGCAGTCGCGACGTTCCAGCCTTTCATTTCAAACAGTACGCGTAAAGTGTCCAGCCATTCGGCCTCGTCATCAACAACGAGAATGTCCGTTTCCATATGTTCCCCGGCAAAAGGAGCAATTCCGCCGCAGGCGCACATGCTCCGTGCATGTTCCTGTCCGGATGCTGTCAGGGAAAGCGCGCGCTTTCACCTTGTCATGCACCCGCCACTCTGGATTTGAAAAAAACGTTGCGTCATAGTATTTCCACTGAAGCAATCAGACAACCCTGTCCGGTGTCTGCCCGACCCCGCGCGAAATGAGGTATATAGTTTGCCCTGCACCCCATGCAAAAATGTTTCCGACCCGTCCGGTGATACGCTTGTCGCGCTCGGCACGGGCGCGGCCATGGTTACAGAATATTACAATACCTGTTTTGCCCTGCGCGGCAGAGACGCTTCGCTCTTCCTGACTGACGGCGGCGGTGGCGGCATCATGACGCAATTCAAGCGCGCCGGGCTGGACTGGCGCGATCTGAAGGGCATGTTCGTCACCCATTGCCACTGCGATCACCTGTTGGGCGCGGTGTGGGTGGTGCGCAAGGTCGCCTCCATGCTCCTGCGAGAGGAGCGTGAGAATGGGATGAACATCTACGCCCTGCCCGAAGTGGCGGAGAGTCTGCGCACCATCTGTAGTCTGACCCTCGGCCCGAAGGAAAATTCCATCCTCAGCGGCCCTTTGCGCATTGAAGCTGTACGCGACGGCGAAACTCGCGCCGTGGCCGGGCGGGAATTTACCTTCTTCGACATCCATTCAGTCAAGGCTCCTCAGTTCGGTTTTTCCACCCGTCTGGAAAAGGGAAAACGCTTTGTTTGTCTGGGCGACGAACCCTTTGACCAGCGTTGCGCTCCGTATGTACAAGGCGCGGACTGGCTCGCCGGGGAAGCATATTGCCTTGATTCCATGCGTGACATCTTCCACCCGGAAAAAATCCACCATAGCACCGTGAAGGAAGCGGCGGAAAACGCCGAACACCTCGGCGTGAAAAACCTCATCCTGTGGCACACGGAAGACCGCGCCACCTTCGGACGGCGCAAGAAACTGTTCAGCGAAGAAGCCCGACAATACTATTCGGGAAATGTATTTGTACCGGAGGATCTGGAGAGCATGGAACTGCGTTAGAGTCTTTTGTCTTCCCTCTGAAATACATTCCAGAATGTCCTGCTTGCTATACTTACCTTTCCATTATCGGCATACGGCTTTCACCCAACAGATTTTCTATACCACTGTAGCCTGATATAGCGGACACATATCTTTTGCGTACCTTGCCAGCACGACGCATATGAGATATGGATAAACAATAATTTCCAGATCCACCGCCGCTTTGATTGCCTGCATTGCAGCAAGAATGTCACCGAACTCGAAACGGCCTGGCTTTGTTTTTAATTTTTTTTGCAAATATCCGAGCCGCCAGGAACAAAGCTGTTTCCGCTTCTGCCCTTACTGCGTGCCCCGCAACGTGAGGAACACCAGGACGGCGTGCGGCGCATTCTGGAACTGGCGGAGCAATGGCTGCACGCTCTGGCTCTGCCGCAAGCGAGACAGGGGGTACCCTTCGGCCTGTCCGAACGGGAATATGCCACGGCGCAACTGGCCGCGAAAGGGCTGGCCAATCAGGAAATAGGGGACCAACTGCATGTTTCCGTCAATACCGCCAAAACTCACCTCAAGGCCGTGTACAAAAAATGCGGCGTGCAAAAGCGCCCTGATTTGCGAAAGCGCTTTGTCCACGATCATATCACCCAAAACGGGGGATAGACTTTTCTCCGGGCCAAGGGTGTAGAATAACTATTCTTTCAAAAGTGGAATTTCAACGACAAGGCGTCACTCGACCTCTACGGCAAGTATTTCTGGACGCGGGGGCAGGGCGATTCCTTCACCCTCTCCACCGGCGAACACCTGAAATTTGAGGGCGTGGACTCCAGCCGTCTGCGCTCCGGCGGGCGCTTTGCCTATACGGTCAATGAATACAGCGCCCCCAGCCTGCGCGGCGATACCGGCATAGGCGAACTGGGCCTGACCTGGGCGCCCAGCGCCACGTTGCCGCTTTCCGTAGACCTGGGCGTGCAGGGCTATGTGGGCACGCGCGAAGGTGTAAGCGGAAATTTGCAGATAACGTGGGAATTCTAGGGGGTGTTGACACAAAACAGAAAACGCGTGGTTTTTCGGGGCTCATCTCTGCTCTCTTTATCCGTACGAAGCTTCGTTTTTACGGCTAAAGGTGCCCTGTCCCCCGTGCCCCGTCGGGGGGAATAATTCCCCCCGATCCTCCTCAATAGATTAGAACTGTCCGAAATAGTGTCAACACGCCTTAGTCTGTTCCTGTGACCGGACGGGAGGCCCCTCTCTTCTTCACCCCCAAAAGTTCGCGCAGATAAAACGGGGAAAAGGGCGTCAGCTTTTCTGCCAGCTCATCCTTGCTCATTTCTTCCACCAGTGTAGGACTCCCGGAATACAGGGACACGCCAAAGCCCATCCTGCCTTCCGGCAGCCGCGCGCCCAGGCTTTCAAGCAGGGTCGGCGCCCAGTCGAAATGTGAAATGTGCCGATCTGTGTCGGGCAAGGGAAAAACCGGATTGATCAACATATTGAAATTACGACGCAATTCGGGCTGCTCCTCAAGATACGACGTCAGGTCGCTTTCCATCAGGAGGTGGTCGTTGAGCACCAGGATGGTCGTGTTCTCCGCAAAAGGCTGAGTCTGAATCCATTCGATGAACTCGGCGGCGGCATGATCGGCGTGGAGCACAGCCCCGGCCATGTACCTGCTCTCCTCCTCCAGCGCACTGCCGGAAAGGTCATGCGGGCAAGTCGGATCGGGGTAACCACGGTGATGATGGGTATCCACGGTAAGCATGAACAGTGCGAACGGTTCCTCCCGCACGGCCAGGGCGCTCAGTTCCTCCCGCGCCTGGGCGTATACGAAACGGTCATACAGTCCCCACTCATGCAGGTTTTCCGGTGCGCCGTCTCCAGGGTTCCGCGCCAGCATGGCCGGGGTATCGACCAAATCCTTCCGACTCAGAGAATGCGTGGAAAAAAACACGTCCTTTCCCGCGAACGCGAGCGAGGCGCTCTGCAAAAAACGCTGTCTGTAGCCGTGCACGGCCAAGATGTCGGTCAGGGACGTTGCGCCGGGCAGGAAGTCCCTGCTTGAGTCCATGCCGTTGCCCGCCTCGGCCCGCAGAGGAATGCCGCACTGCATGGCTACCAGCGCGGCGACTGTCCAGCCCGTTCCGTACACCTGCATGGCCTCCTTCACGCTTTGGTGCTGTTCCCGCAGAGCCGTAAGCCGGGGAATGAGATTGACGGGCATCACACGAGGATCGCCAAATGTCGCTTCCATAGACTCGAGCGTGAGAACCACAAGATTGCGCCGGAACGGCATCTCCACACTGCGCGGCGAAACAGGAACATAGCGTTCAAGATAAAAATCCGGGGCGTCCGGATCAGGGAATAGCCATGTCCACAAATAGTCATAGCCCCGAAAAGCCCCGGACAGGATAAACGCTGCAAAAAAAACAAAACCTGCGGCCAGCGCCGCAGACCACATCCTTCCCGCAGGCCGGGCCAGCGGCATACGCGCAAGCACAACGCAGACAAGCAGAGTAGATACAAAAGAAAACAGCACAACCCGCAGGAAAAAGCTGAACGCAAAGGCTTGCTCAACCTCTGTCCTGACCGGCATCAGCAGGTGAAAAATTATCTGCTCGACCGTACAGTATCCGAAATTATCCGTCACCCAGACAAAAGAAAAGAGCAGGAAAAAGCCGACGAAGATGCCCAGCATCAAAAACGCCCGGCGCTTCAGAAACAGGACAAAATCATGCCGCAAAAAGAGGCCCTGCGCCCGGAGACGAGTGGAGTCCATTGAATTTCCTGTTGTATGTGGGAGGAGAGGGAATGGAGAAAATCGGCAGAAGCCGCATAGAGTCAAAGAGAAAGAGAACCGCGCCGCGACACTGGACGCGCTGCTCCGGGATATACCGCAATGCCGGGCACTTAGGCAAGAGGAGTAGCTAGTGTCCCGGCCATGTATGAGTTCAATGATAAACTGCTCCAAAATTCCCTCTTCAAGCAGACAGCCCCGTCTTCCGCATTGGCTACGGAAGACGGGGCTGTTCCAATCTTTCAGGTTTTCCGCAGGGAAAGCCTGATATTATTCAGCTTCTATGTCCACCAGTACAGGGCGCTCTTCCAGTTCCTCCAGGAACTTGTCGGGGCGCTCCTTCTGCTCGGGCACATCGATATCCTGGTTGACGTATTCCCGGTAGCCCGTTCCGGCAGGAATCAGGCGGCCGACGATGACGTTTTCCTTCAGGCCGCGCAGGTAGTCCTGTTTGCCTTTCAGGGAGGCTTCAGTCAGCACCTTGGTGGTTTCCTGGAAGGAGGCCGCCGCCACCCACGAGAGCGAGCTCAGGGAGGCCTGCGTAATACCCAACACCAGAGGTTCAGCCACTGCGGGCTGGAGCCCCTGGCTGACAGCCTTCTGGTTTTCTTCCTTGAATTCCACCTTGTCCACCTGCTCGCCCACGAGGAAGGTCGTTCCGCCCGGATCAAGGACAGAAACCTTCTTCAGCATCTGGCGCACAATGACTTCAATGTGCTTGTCGTCAATGGCCACGCCCTGGAAGCGGTACACGTCCTGGATTCCGTCCACAAGGTAACGGGCCAGGAATTTTTCGCCCCGGGTGCGCAGGATATCGTGCAGTTCGGGGTTGCCTTCGGTGAGCATATCTCCGGCTTCCACATAATCGCCGTCAGAGACAATGATGTGCTTGCCCTTGGGCACCAGGTATTCTGCCGCGTCGCCGGTTTCCGGCTGTACGATGAGCTTGCGCTTGCCTTTGGATTCCCCGGCGTATTCGACCACACCGGTGATTTCGGACACCACGGCCATATCCTTGGGCTTGCGCACTTCGAAAAGCTCGGTAACGCGCGGAAGACCACCCACGATGTCCTTGGTCTTGGCGGTTTCACGCAGTTTTCTGGCAATGACGTCACCCGCCATGACCCGCGCTTCGTCCTTCACCATGATAATGGCGCCCACCGGCATGGCGTAGGTGGCGGGCACTTCCACGCCCTGCGCGCTCATGCGGGTTTTGGGGTTGCCCTCTTCGTCATACACGGTAATCGAGGGGCGGAAGTTTGTGGTACGGTATTCCATGATGGTGCGAGTGGACTGGCCGGTGGCTTCGTCCATTCTTTCCTGCACGGTCTTGCCGTCCACAATATCCGTAAACTTGATGATACCGTCCACTTCGGAGATGAAGGGTTCGTTGAAGGGGTCCCAATCCGCAAGGATCTTGCCCTTCTGTACTTCCTGGCCGTCATCCACATAGAGGCGCACGCCGTTGGGCAGGATATACTTTTCGCGTTCGCGGCCCTGATCGTCCACAATGACGATCTGGCCGCTCTTGCCGAGCACCATGTACACGCCATCGCGGTTTTTCACGTACTTGACGTGGTTCCAGTGCACGGTCCCCGCGTTCTGGGCTTCAAAGTTGGACTTTGCCACCTGACGGGACGCCGTACCACCGATATGGAAGGTACGCATGGTCAACTGCGTGCCCGGTTCACCGATGGACTGAGCGGCAATGGTGCCCACGGTTTCACCCACGTTCACCAGATGTCCGCGTGCGAGGTCGCGGCCGTAGCACTTTGCGCACACGCCGCGTTCAGCCTGGCAGGTCAGTGCAGAACGGATGGTCACGGAACTCACGCCCGCTTCCTCGATCTGTGCTGCAATTTCCTCGTCCACGACGGTATTTTCAGGGAAGAGAACCTTTGAGGGATCGGCGGGGTCAGTCACTTCGTGCAGCAAGGTACGGCCCACAATACGCTCGCGCAGGGGCAGTTTGACCTCATTGCCTTCCATGAAGGCGCTCATTTCGATACCGTCGGCAGTCTGGCAATCGTCCATAGACACAATCACGTCCTGCACCACGTCCACCAGACGGCGGGTGAGGTAACCGGAGTTTGCGGTCTTCAGGGCGGTGTCGGCCAGACCTTTACGCGCGCCGTGCGTGGAGGTGAAGTACTGGAGCACGGTCAGGCCTTCACGGAAGCTCGCGGTGATCGGGGTTTCGATGATGCCGCCGGAAGGTTTGGCCATCAGGCCGCGCATGCCGGCCAGCTGGCGCATCTGATCCTGGTTGCCTCGTGCGCCGGAGTTCGACATCATGTAGATGGGGTTGAAGCTCACGTCGTCGGCGGTACGGCCGGTCGCGGGGTCAACGACATGATCCACCGAAATCTCTTTGGTCATTTCTCTGGAGACTTCGTTGGTGGCGTTGGTCCACACGTCAACGACCTTGTTGTACTTTTCCGTACGGGTAATGATACCGTCGCGGTACTGGCGTTCGATGTCGTCCACTTCAGCCTGGGAACGGTCGATGATGGACTTTTTCTTGGAAGGAATGGTCATGTCCTTCACGCCAATGGTCACGCCCGCGCGGGTGGCGAACTCGTAGCCGATGTCCTTGATCTTGTCGCAGAGCAGAACGGTGGCCTTGATGCCCGATCCGTTATAGGCGTAGCTCACCAGCTTGCCGATATTCTTCTTGGTGAAAATCGCATTCACCTGAGAGAAAGGCAACGCGGGTTCCGTTCTGCCCGGACGCACGCAGGTGAGTTCCTTGGGCAGGCGTTCCCAGACCAGAATACGGCCCGTGGTAGTGTCCACAAGCTGGCCGTCTTCCATGCGCACCCGGATTTTGGCATGCAGATCCACGCGGCCCGCGTCGTAGGCCGCTTCCACTTCCCACGGAGCGCAGAAGGTCATGCCTTCGCCCTTCTGGAAGGAGCGATCCACTGTCATATAATACAGGCCGAGCACGATATCCTGCGAGGGGATAATCACCGGGCTGCCGTTGGCGGGCGAAAGAATGTTGTTGGTGCTCATCATGAGCACGCGGCATTCAATCTGCGCTTCCACGGAGAGCGGAATATGCACGGCCATCTGGTCGCCGTCGAAGTCCGCGTTGTACGCGGTACACACCAGAGGATGCAGGCGGATAGCCTTGCCTTCCACCAGCAGCGGTTCAAAGGCCTGGATGCCCAGACGGTGCAGCGTAGGGGCGCGGTTGAGCAGAATGGGGTATTCCCGCACCACTTCGGACAGGATATCCCACACCACCAGCTCTTCGCGTTCCACCATCTTTTTCGCGCTCTTGATGGTGGAGGCGTAGCCCCGCTTCTCAAGTTCGGAATAGATGAAGGGCTTGAACAGCTCCAGCGCCATTTTCTTGGGCAGGCCGCACTGGTGCAGCTTGAGGTTCGGCCCGACCACGATGACCGAACGGCCGGAATAGTCGACGCGCTTGCCCAGCAGGTTCTGGCGGAAACGGCCCTGCTTGCCCTTGATCATGTCGGAAAGCGATTTCAGCGGGCGGCCATTGGTGCCCGTGATCGCCCGGCCGCGGCGGCCGTTGTCGAACAGGGCATCCACTGCTTCCTGCAGCATGCGCTTTTCGTTACGGATGATGATGTCCGGTGCGCCCAGTTCTTTAAGCCGTTTCAGGCGGTTGTTACGGTTGATCACGCGGCGGTACAGATCGTTAAGGTCGGAGGTCGCAAAGCGACCGCCGTCCAGCGGAACCAGAGGACGCAGATCGGGCGGAATCACCGGAATGACTTCCATGATCATCCATTCCGGCTTGTTGTTCGATTCCAGGAAGGCTTCCACGATCTTGAGGCGCTTGGTGAGCTTCTTCTTCTTGGTCTGGCTCTTGGTGGTCTGCGATTCTTCACGCAGTTCCACGCGCAGTTTTTCCAGATCCAGCTCTTCCAGCAGGCCGCGCACGGCTTCCGCGCCCATGCCCACTTTCAGGCCCTCGTCGTTATAACGATCCATGGCCTGGAGGTACTGATCCTCCGAAATCACCTGCATGCGGGTGAAATTGGTCTGCCCCGGATCGAGTACGACATAGGAGTCGAAGTACAGCACTTTTTCCAGCTCGGCCATGGTCATGTCCAGCAGGGTGCCGATCTTGGAGGGCAGGGTTTTCAAAAACCAGATGTGCGCGACCGGCGCGGCCAGCTCAATATGGCCCATGCGCTCGCGGCGCACCTTGGAGGCAATAACTTCCACGCCGCACTTTTCGCACACGATGCCACGATGCTTCATGCGCTTGTACTTGCCGCAGTTACACTCGTAGTCTTTCACCGGGCCGAAGATCTTGGCGCAGAACAGCCCGTCGCGCTCCGGCTTGAAGGTGCGGTAATTGATGGTCTCCGGCTTTTTCACTTCGCCGTAAGACCATTCGCGGATGTTCTCCGGCGAAGCGATGGTGATCTGAATAGCCTTCAAATTCCGGATATTCGTCACACTTCCCGTCGCCGCAGTATTCCGCACGGTAAACAGATCGTCCAAACTCATTCAGGTACTCTCCCTTTACAAAGGGTTAGTCATTTTTTTCGATGCGAGGGTTGCATCCCCCGGGCCCCCGGCAAGGACATCATGTCCTGCCACCCATCTGGCCGCGCCGTTTCGCGCCGCCGGGCCTCACTTCACCGCATCCGTTCACGCATGGCGCGACGCAATGAGGGGGCGTGGGAGGGGAATAATTCCCCCCCACATATTCTATTCTTCGTTCCCAACCGAATCTTCGAGGAAGGGGCGCTGCTTGGGCCGCTTCTTGCCCTCTTCCTGATGAAGGTTGACGTTAAGGCCAAGGGACATAAGTTCCTTGACGAGCACGTTGAACGACTCAGGCAGGCCAGCTTCGAGGAAGTTGTCGCCCTTGACGATCTTTTCATACATTTTCACGCGGCCCTGCACGTCGTCAGATTTGACGGTGAGGAATTCCTGCAACAGATAGGAAGCGCCATAGGCTTCAAGCGCCCACACTTCCATTTCCCCGAGACGCTGGCCGCCGAACTGGGCCTTGCCGCCAAGGGGCTGCTGCGTCACCAGCGAGTAGGGGCCGGTGGAACGCGCGTGGATCTTTTCATCAACCAGGTGATGCAACTTAAGGTAATACATCACGCCCGTGGTTACGCGGTTGGCGAAAGGTTCCCCGGTACGGCCGTCATAGAGCACAGTTTTGCCGTCATTGGGCAGGCCTGCGCGCTCCAGCCAGGACCAGATTTCGCTTTCATCCGCGCCGTCGAACACCGGAGTCTTGGTGACGATACCCTTGTTCAGTTTACTGACGGCCTTACGGAAGGTTTCGTCATCCATGCTGTCCACAAGTTCATCAATGGTCGGTCCATCGGTGGGACGTTGGGAGGAGAAGATGTCCTTCACTTCCCTGCGCACCATGTCGAGAGCAGCTCCACTGTCCACCATTGCGGCGAGCTGGCGGCCAAGTTCTTTGGCGGCCCAGCCCAGGTGGGTTTCCATGATCTGCCCGATATTCATACGGGAAGGCACGCCCAGGGGGTTGAGTACGATGTCCACAGGGCGGCCGTCGGCAAAGAAAGGCATGTCCTCTTCCGGCAGAATGCAGGAGACGACACCCTTGTTCCCGTGGCGGCCCGCCATCTTGTCGCCCACCGAGAGCTTGCGCTTGATGGCGATATACACCTTGACCATCTTGATCACGCCAGGAGGCAAGTCATCGCCTTCCGTGGCCTTTTCACGCTTGGCGTCGTAGAGAGCCTTGATCAGCTCGATCTGATGGTCGTAGGCCTCCAGCATGGCGGCCACTTCCTCATTGACGTCCTTGCTCTTGAACAGGTTGGCGAGCTTCTTGACCGGCAGTTCGAGCATGATGTCCCAAGTCAGGGGGGCGCCAGCCTCAAGCAGTACTTCCCCCTTCTTCTTGCCGGGAAGCGAAACAGAAACCTGCTTTCCCTCCACAACCGGACGCAGACGCTCGCGCGTACGGTCGCTCAGAGCACGTACATGGTCGGCTTCCTTGCGCTCGATCTTTGCCAGTTCATATTCTTCGATCAAACGCGTGCGCTCGTCCTTCTCGCCGGAACGGCGGTTGAACAGCTTCACGTCAATGACCGTGCCTTCCACTCCGGGCGGAACCTTGAGGGAGGTATTTTTAACGTCGCGCGCCTTGTCGCCGAAAATGGCGCGCAGCAGCTTCTCTTCCGGCGTGAGCTGAGTTTCGCCCTTGGGGGTGATCTTGCCGACGAGGATATCGTCCGGCTTCACCGCCGCGCCGATGCGGATCACGCCGCTGCCGTCGAGGTTGCGCAGCATGTCTTCACCCACGTTGGGAATATCGCGGGTGATTTCTTCAGGTCCGAGCTTGGTGTCGCGGGCGACGACCTCGAATTCCTCGATGTGTACGGAAGTATAGATATCTTCCTTGACCATCTTTTCGGAAATCAGCACGGAGTCTTCGTAGTTATAGCCGCACCAGGGCATAAAAGCCACGGTGAGGTTCTTGCCCAGGGCAAGCTCACCGTCGTCGATGCCGGGGCCGTCGGCCAGCACATCTCCCTTTTTCACACGCTGACCAGGCATGCAGGAGGGCTTCTGACCGAAGCAGGAGTTCTGGTTCGACTTGTGGTATTTCAGCAGGTCATAGCAGCGGATGCCGCCGCGATCTTCTTTGTACAGTTCATCATAGGCCACGATAATGCGCTCGGCATCGGCATAGCGCACCACGCCGTCGCCTTCGGCCAGCAGGCAGGCGCCGGAGTCACGGGCCACGTCGATTTCCATCCCTGTGCCGACCAGCGGTTTTTCCGAACGCAGCAGAGGCACAGCCTGACGCTGCATGTTCGACCCCATGAGCGCGCGGTTGGCGTCGTCATGTTCGAGGAAGGGAATCAATGCGGCGGAAATGGACACCATCTGGCTGGGCGAAATGTCCATCAAGGTCACTTCGTCGGCGCTGGCCTGAAGCACGTCGCCGTTAGTGGCGCGCACGGTGATATATTCGTCCACCAGACGGCCTTCGCTATCCACTGTGGCGTTAGCCTGCGTGATGCTCTGGTTCTGTTCGCGCGAGGCGTCCAGATGCACGATCTCGTCGGTAATCTTGCCGTCCCGGAC
>JAEXGX010000310.1 GCA_023450535.1 Pseudomonadota bacterium
AGCGGGGTCTTCAAAGGGAGCGGCCTCGCGCAATTCAATGCTGAGTGCACCGCGCGGGCAGGAACCAAGGCATGCGCCCAGGCCATCGCACAGCTTGTCGGCAATCAGCCTCAGTTTGCCGTTTTCAACGCGTAGCGCGCCTTCGGCGCAGGAGGGCAGGCACACGCCACAACCGTTGCACAATTCTTCATTTATTTTGATGATAGCTCGATTTTTTGACATGGCACCTCCAATATGAGCTGGAAAGATTGCAGGAAGCTTTTTTTCAGATCATAGCGCCGGTTCGCGGGGCGGCAACAAGGGAATCCCCTCACCCCTGTCTTTTCCTCGCCGGCTCAAGGAGGAAAGCGCAACCGGAATATTCATGCCTTCGTCGCTCTGGATACGTTCCAGCAATTCGGGGATGCCGCAGCATGGCATCCCCATACGGATCACGCGCAGACCGGATGGCTGAAGTTCCCGCAGGGCATGCGTCATGCGCTGCACCAGAGACGCTTCCTCTTCCAGTTTGGGGCAACATAATAAAAGGGGATGACCTTCCGCATAGCGTTGGGCAAAGGTCCGGCAGGAGAGAGGGGCGCAATGGGCCGCAATGACAAGATCCTCCCCGCGCGGCAGGTCGGCAGGCAAAGAGGGAAAGAGGGGTACGGACTCTTTCAGCATCGAAATTGCTCTCCTTTTACGGAAACTTCGGTTCCGCAATGGAACCGTATGCTATGTTTTTTTCATGTTTCACATGACATTGCAAGTATATCCGGCGAAACTCAAGGGAAAATTCCTTGGCAGATATTTTGGGTTCTTCAGATTACCGCGTTGGGCATGGAGAGGGTGCTGATAACGTCAGCAGCCCCGAAAATTGCGAGTAGGTCGCGGCTTTGCCGTGCCTAAAGCGAGTGACTTTTGTGCCCTTCGTCAAGCCTCTTTGCAGCTTAGACGGCGCAAACTCCGCAAAGCGGGGGTTGTCATCAGTGACAGGAAAATTCGCTGATAGTGTAAAAAACGCTTGACGAATGCAGCCTCCGCGTCTAAAAAGATTTCTCACCGAACGGTACAGGCGCGTAGCTCAGGTGGCAGAGCACTTCCTTGACACGGAAGGGGTCAGCAGTTCAAGTCTGCTCGTGCCTACCATAAAAAAACATTGGGAAGGGGGAGGTTCGCGCCTCCCCTTTCTTGGTTTGTACGCGGGAGTTTGACGCCCGCACTTTGGGAGTTTTGCCATGCAGATTTCCGTTATCAACACGGGAGGCGAATCGAGCTCCGTGGAAGTTCCTTCCGGAGCAAGCTGCGGGGACGTGCTGAAGCTCGGTCTTTCCGGCAAGCAGTTCAAGGCCGCTCTGGCCGCCCGTGTGACTCTCGCCGACGGCGAAAAACTCTACGACCTTTCTTCTCCTCTCCCCGGGAACGCGCACGCAGTCACACCTGTCACCGCTGAAGAACCGGACGGTCTGGCCTTGTTGCGTCACTCAACGTCGCATATCATGGCCGCCGCCGTACAACGCCTTTTCCCCAATGCCAGGGTGACCATCGGCCCCTCCATTGATTCGGGTTTTTATTATGACTTTGAAGTGGACCGTCCGTTTACTGCTGACGATCTGCCCGTTATTGAAGAGGAAATGCGCAAGATTGTGGCGGAAGATGCGCCCTTTGTCCGTTCGGAAATGGCAAAGGCTGACGCCGTGGATCTGTTCAAAACCAAGGGTGAAAGCTACAAGGCCGAAATTATTGAGGATATCGATGCGGATAGCGTGTCCTTGTACCAGTGCGGCGAATTTCTCGACCTGTGCCGTGGGCCGCACCTGCCTCGCACCGGACTGGCAAAGGCGTTCAAACTGCTTTCCGTTGCGGGCGCGTACTGGCGCGGTGATGAAAAGAATCCCATGCTTTCGCGTATTTATGGAACGGCCTTTGGTGATGAAAAGGCTCTCAAGGCCCATTTGGAGCGCATTGAAGAAGCCAAGCGCCGCGATCACCGCAAGCTGGGCAAGGAACTTGACCTGTTCTGTTTCCATGAAGATGTCGCTCCCGGCATGTCCTTCTGGCTTCCCAAGGGGATGTTACTGCGCACCATTCTGGAAGATTTTTTGCGCCGAGAACATTTGAAGCGTGGTTATCAGCTTGTGCAGGGGCCGCAGATTCTGCGCCGCGAGCTGTGGGAAAAATCTGGTCATTACGATCATTACCGCGCCAATATGTATTTCACGGAGATCGAAGGTGACGTACACGGCGTGAAGCCCATGAACTGCGTGGGACACATGCTCATGTACAATCAGCACCAGCGTTCCTACCGCGATCTACCCATGCGGATGTTCGAGCTGGGCGTGGTGCACCGGCATGAAAAGTCCGGTACGCTGCACGGGCTTTTGCGTGTCCGCCAGTTTACGCAGGACGATGCTCACATTCTGTGCGCACCGGAACAGCTGGAAGAGGAAATCCTCGGGGTTATGCACCTTTCCGCCGACCTCATGGACCTCTTTGGTTTCTCTTACCGCATTTTCATCTCCACTCGCCCGGCCGACAGTATCGGGTCGGACGAAGCTTGGGAATTGGCGACGAATGCGCTGATCAAGGCCGTGGAAAAAGAGGGCAAGCCCTATCGGATCAATGAAGGCGACGGCGCGTTCTATGGTCCCAAGATCGATATCAAGGTGACTGACGCTATCGGGCGCGAGTGGCAGCTTTCCACCATTCAGGTGGATTTTACCCTGCCGGAGCGCTTCAACCTTGAGTATGTGGGACAAGATGGCGATCGCCATCGTCCGGTCATGGTGCACCGGGCCATTCTGGGCTCTCTGGAACGCTTTATCGGCGTGCTCACCGAACATTATGCGGGCGCGTTCCCCACTTGGCTTGCGCCGGTGCAGGCCCGTATTCTTAATGTCACTGACGAGCAACTCGACTATGCGAAAAAGACGCAGGAGCGGCTTGCTGCACTGGGCGTACGCGTTGAGGTTGATACACGTAATGAAAAGTTGGGATTCAAGGTTCGTGAAGCCCAGCTTGCCAAGATACCTTACATCCTTGTCGTTGGCGACAAGGAAGTGCAGGACGAGGGCGTCAATGTACGCCTGCGCTCGGGTGAGAACGCCGGCTTCCATACCGTGGAAGATCTGGCGGCGATGATCCGGGCGGACAGTGAGGAACCTTTCAAACGCGGAGGGATGAGCTATAGCTTCTCCTAACATGAGATTTCGGCGCGATGTGCCGCAGGACGGAGTACGCCGAAACGATCAGATTCGTGCCCGCGAAGTGCGGGTAATTGGCGCGGAAGGCGAGCAGATCGGCATTCTTCCCAAATTGGAAGCTCTTGCCCTCGCCAAGGAAGCGGGACTTGATCTGGTGGAAGTTGCCGCCACAGCAGAGCCTCCTGTTTGCCGTATTATGGACTTCGGCAAGTTCAAGTATGAGCAGCAACAGAAGAAAAAGGAAGCCAAGCGCAACCAGTCTGTGGTGCAGATCAAGGAAATCAAGGTCCGCCCGAAGACGGATGACCATGACTACGAGACCAAGCTGCGTCATATCCGCCGTTTTCTTGAAGATGGCGACCGCTGCAAGGTGACGGTGTTCTTCCGTGGACGCGAAATCGTCCACAAGGATCGCGGCCATACCATTCTGGATCGCGTGATAGAAGACACCCGCGATGTGGGGAAGGTGGAGCAGGAGCCTTGTGCCGAGGGGCGTACTCTTCAGTTGTTGCTCATGCCTCTGCCCAAGAAAGCCTAGCACATTTTTTGCGTCAGGACTGTGCCGGAAGTTTACGCCGTTTTCGTGAATACGAAAACGGCTCTTCCGCGTTTTTTCATCAGAATTTTTTACGGCTTGAAGGCTCCCCTTCTTGGGAAGAGGTGACTGACAAAGAGGCGAAGCCGATGAAATCCTTTTTATAAACACTTCCTTCAGGAAGGGGGTATCCACACGGCTCCTCTCGGTCGACTGACCCGCATCCGGCGGAGAGGAGCCGTGTGGATCGAAACATACTATTCGGTATGACAGATTTTGCTTGCGGAAACTGTGAAAATAAGACATAACTCACTGTTCCGTCCGTTTTGCGGGCGGGTATTGTCACGCGACAAGGCGTATGCACCTTTTCGCCATATCGTTATAAGGAGTCGGCCATGCCCAAGTTGAAGACCAGCCGGTCTGCGGCCAAGCGTTTCAGCACCACCGGGAGCGGCAAGTTTCGTCGCCGCCGTCAGGCGCTGCGCCACATCCTCACCAAGAAGGATGCCAAGCGTCGTATGCGTCTGGGGCAGAGCGCCCTGGTAGACAGTGCGAACCTGAAGGCTGTCAAGCGTCTGCTTCCCTACGCGTAGTTTTTGCACACAAGCGGAACACGGTTCGGCGTTCTTTTAGGAAAAGCCGAATAAATTTGGAAGCGGGAGTAGTGTCAAGGAATTTGCCGCATTTCAGAGCAGTTCCAGATAAGATTGCTCACAGAACAGAGTGAACAGGGTTCGTATTCCGCAGAGAGAACTGCAATTCATTTGCAGCAGAATCTCTGGAGGAAATGCGAAATTGGTGGGTCGGAACATGGTGTCCTGCCTGGCGTACTGCTTCAATCACAATCTATTCTGAATGTCGGCGTCATATCCGGCTGGCTTGATCTCCGCCTCGCCGGACAGAACAATGGAGGATTTCCATGCGCGTGAAGAGAGGTTTTGTTGCCCATCGTCGGCACAAAAAATATTTGGACATGGCCAAGGGGTTCCGCGGAGCCCGTCACCGTCTGTACCGCACCGCCCGTGAAGCGGTCGAACGTTCACTTGCTTATGCATTCCACGGTCGCAAGCTGCGCAAGCGTGATATGCGTCGCCTGTGGATTCTGCGCATCAACGCGGGTGCCCGCCTGAACGGCCTGTCCTATTCCCGCTTCATCTATGGTCTGCAGCAGGCCGGTGTGGCCATCAATCGCAAGATGCTGGCTGATCTCGCCGTGCGCGAAAAGGCTGATTTCGCGGCTTTGGTAGAATTGGCGAAGTCCAAGATCGCCTAAGCGGTTCAGCTTTTTCGATATAAGCCGTCAAGCCGTCGATCCTTTGGGTCGGCGGCTTTTTGGTATTGTTTCGATATGAATTATGGGGACATTTCAAAAATTGTCTGATCTCATGCTATTTTTCAATAAATATTCGCGCAGCGGCGCGGCACGCTACAATCTATGTACATTTTTCGGCCACCGGCTCACACTGGCTTCTCATTCCAACGCGAGTATTTTTATACTAGAATAGGAATTCTGCTTTGTTTATCCTTAAGGGGGTTCACGCCTGTGGTCAAAGGCGACGTAAAGCCCTCACCATTCTACAGCAGCCGCAATTCATTTGCTGTATTGCCGCCCAACGGGCAGCCCGTATGGCGCACAAGGACAGCAAACAAACTCCGGCTTTAGGGGGGAAACCTGCGAGTCAGAATTGCGTGTCCTGGTTATATGTATAATTTTAAAGTTAAATTGCTCTGGAAAATTATTGTATAAATAACTAGTGAAAAATTTTCGTATTTTTGGGGAAGACTCTGTTTTTTTTTATACTGTTCCCCCCTTTTTTTATTAAAACCGGCATGTTACTGTATTTACCATGTACGTGAGGATTTTTCTCATAAAACAATATGTCGAAAATTTCGGATTTTCAGCAGTTTTTTTGTTTTGGACTGAGACTTTGGCTTAATATCTCGCCTCCTTACCCTTTAATGTCTCCTTTTAATACCTATGCAAGCTTCACTTCTGCCCCACCAGAATGCTCCGAACACGGTGCTCGTCGTTGATGACAATGAAATGAACCGTGCAGTGTTGGAAAATATTTTTGCTCCGTCCTATGCCATAAAAACGGCGGAGAACGGAAGGGAAGGCCTCGACAGAGTACGGGAATGCGGGCCGGAAATATGTGCCATTCTTCTTGACGTGGTCATGCCCGTTATGGACGGCATGGCCATGCTGAAGGAACTCGGTAAAGAAAAACTGACCAGCCGGATTCCCGTATTTCTCATCACGGGCGAAACGGACGGTGGTGTCATCAAGAGGGCGTATGAGCTTGGAGTGATGGATGTCATCTCCAAACCCATTTCTCCCTATATCGTGCAACGGCGCGTTAATTCCATCATTGAACTGTTCGTGGCACGCAGGCGGCTCGCAGGTATTGTTGACAGACAAAAGGATGAAATCCTGCAACAGGCCGGGCGGATACTCAAGCTGAACATGGGGATGATCGAATCTCTTTCAACGGCCATTGAATTCCGTAGTGGCGAATCCGGTGCACATATCCGGAGGATTCACGACATCACCAGCCTGCTCCTTGAGCTTTCTCCGCTGGGGCACGGTTTTTCAGAGGAAGTTGTCAAGCATATCTCCTTGGCCGCGATTATGCACGATGTGGGCAAGCTCTCGGTTCCCGACGCCATTTTGAACAAGCCGGGCAGACTCAGTGCTGATGAATTTGAAATAATGAAGACCCATACCATTCAGGGCTGTCGATTGTTGGAACAGATCCCTCAGATGCGAGAGCTTCCATTTTTCGATTATGCGTATGACATCGCCAGACATCATCATGAGCGCTGGGATGGCCGGGGTTACCCGGACGGACTCAAGGGTGATGAGATCCCTCTGTGGGCTCAGATTGTTTCTGTCGCTGACGTTTATGACGCACTGGTCAGCCCGCGGGTATACAAAAAGGCCTTTGAGTTTGAACAGGCTCTTGCCATGATTTCCAATGGAGAGTGCGGGGTATTTAATCCTCGGATTTTAGAATATTTTCTGTCTATAGAAGGACGAATTCGGAATCTTTATCTTGGAAATCAGTGTGATGCGTGAAGATGAGGGTCTATGGGATGAACAAGGAAAAAAAAATCCGGCTGGAAGCGGCGGGAATCAATGTGGAAGGCGCTTTGGAACGCTTTATGGGCAATGAAGCCATGTTTGAGCGTTATCTGAAAAAATTTCCTGCTGAAAAGAGCTATGTGGAATTGAAGGAAGCCCTTGCAGCGGATGACCGGGAAGCGGCGCGAATTGCGGCGCACACGTTGAAAAGCGTATGCGGCACTCTTGGCTGTGATGACATGTATGCTCTGGTGCTTCGCCAGGAACAGTACCTGCGCGGAGAAAACTGGGATGCCGCCCGGGGCTTGATGCCGGATATAGTGAATAGCTATGAGAAGGCTTGCTCCGTGTTGCGGGAGCAGGCATGAAAAGAGGGACTTGGGAAACAGATGAGACCATGAACTCATCCCCAAAAAATTTTGGTTCTCCGCCCAGCGGGAAACATTGTATAGTTCCTCCTCATAAGCGTTGGGTGGCAGGGCTTTGCAGCCTTGCAGCCTGTTATATGTTATTTGTGGTTTTCGCCATGTATAAACTTGGCGAATCAACAACCCAGCTTTACGAATATCCGTATACTGTTTCACGCGAAGTGCGCGAGATGAAGGTTCGTCTGTATGAGATGAAAAACTCGCTCCCTACGCTGTTTGCCACGCCGGATCTGTCATTTTTGGATATTGAAGAGATACTCAAGCTTCAGGAGCATGTTCAGGATGCCTCGCTGGAAAGAATCAGGGCCAAATACAGGGATGATCCGCAAACGTTGATCGACCTGGAGAAAGCTCTGGCCGATTTGCGCCAAGCCCGGCGGCGTGCGGCGTGGGCGACGCGTGAAGCCACAGAGTTTGTCGTGGCCAACGATTACTATACGCGAGAGATTCTTCCTTATCTTGAAACTCTGGACGCCGTATTGAACCGGGTCGGCGATGCCGCAGACCTCAGGGGCGAGTCGATTCTGTCTTCAATGGACAGGATACGGGGGCTGTGTATTGTCATTACCGTGCTGATGGGCTTGTTCATCACCTGGTTGATTATTTTCGCTGCCAAACTTGACCGGAAGAAAAACAGAGAACTTGCGTATCGGGAAAAGCTGTTCAATCTTCTCGCTGCGAATATTGACGAAGTGTTCTTTATTTCCCGCAATGAAGGAAATTTTGAATATGTCAGTTCAAACAGCAGACGTGTCATTGGTGTGCCCGCAGAACGGCTTCGCCGGGACAGCGGCAGATTTTATTCTCTTTTGGCAGTCGGGGAAAGAGAATGGCTGCGGGCTGTATTCGCCGACAGAACTTTGCGCGGTCCGGTAGAGCGGGAAATTCAGCTTACAGGAAATATTCGGCAGTACAGAATCCGGATCTATCCTATCTATCAGGATGGGATACTGGAACGCTATATCACGGTGTTGACCGATCAAACCGATGCCGTCACCTATCAGCAAAGATTGAGCGATGCTCTTGAAAGTGCGCGTAACGCCAATGCTGCGAAGAGTGCCTTCCTTTCTCACATGTCCCATGAAATACGTACTCCGATGAACGCTATCATCGGCATGACCGCCATTGCCATGAGCAAACTGGGCGATCAGGCCCGCGTTGAGGATTGCCTTGGCAAGATCGGCCTGTCATCCCGTCATTTACTAGGGCTCATCAATGATGTGCTTGATATGTCCAAGATCGAGGGCGGTAAATTAGCTATTGCGCATGAATCGTTTAATCTTCAGATGTCCATCCAGGCGATCTCCAATATCATTCAGCCGCAGGCAGAGGAACGAGGGCTGAATTTTGAGATCACCATACATGAGGTTGAAGAGGTGGATCTGTGCGGAGATGCTCTGCGCCTTCATCAAATTCTGATTAATATTCTTTCCAATGCTGTCAAGTTCACTCCTTCAGGGGGGAGTATTCGGCTGGATATTTGCCAGCTTTCCAAAAAGAGCAATAGCGCCAGGTTTCGCTTTATTACTCGTGATACGGGCATTGGCATGAGTCAGGACTTTCTCAAGCGTCTGTATATTCCCTTTGAGCAGGCCGAATCCTCTTCATCTTCGAAATACGGCGGTACAGGGCTTGGCATGGCAATTACGCAAAACCTTGTAGCGCTGTTGGGCGGCACTATTTCGGTAAAAAGTGAAGAAGGCAGAGGATCGGAATTTACTGTGGAGCTGCCCTTTGGCCTGAGTTCTTGTCATTCTTCTGCTGAAGTTTCCAGGCTGGCTCCGCTCAAGGTGTTGGTGGTGGACGATGACTGCGATAGTTGCGAGCACGCCGCGCTGCTGCTGGACAAGATGGGGCTGAGCACAAAGTGGGTGCTTTCCGGCGAGGAAGCCATCCAACTTGTGTTGCAGGCCCATAAACAGGGCGAGGGCTACGATGTCTGCCTCATCGACTGGAAGATGCCGGGGATAGACGGCGTGGAAACTGCGCGTAGTATTCGCCGGGAACTGGGGCCGGATACGCTCATCATCGTCATCAGCGCCTATGACTGGGGCCCCATCGAGCAGGAAGCGCGCGAGGCCGGGGTGGATGCCTTCATAGGCAAACCATTTTTTGCCTCTTCGCTGTATAATGCGCTTTTTTCCTTGATGCGGCGCGTTCCGAAGGAAAGCGCAGTGGAGGCCGCCGAGAGCAGCAGGAATTTTTCAGGAAAACATATTTTGCTGGTTGAGGACAATGAGCTCAACCGGGAAGTCGCGCAGGAATTTATAGAAATGAAGGGAGCGGATGTCGAATGTGCTACAAATGGCAAGGAAGCGCTGGAGATGTTCATGCGTTCCGAACCGGGGCACTACGCGTTGATTCTTATGGATGTGCAGATGCCGGTCATGGGCGGGTATGAGGCTACCCGTGCCATTCGATCCTCTGCGCACGCAGATGCAAAAAATATCCCCATTCTTGCCATGACGGCCAATGCATTTAATGAAGACATCTCCGCCGCTATGGAAGCAGGCATGAATGCTCATATTGCCAAGCCTCTTGATGTGGCGGCGCTGTACCGGCTGCTCGAAGAGCATATTGCGCGCTGACACGGCGCGCTATCCTTGCGGAAGCGCGCGTGGTTTGTGATATGTCGCTGGCTGCGGAGGCTTGAGCGTCGAATTTAGTTTTGTTCGGGCTTTTTTATCTTTCCGCCCTTCCCCCGCCGGGAGCACCCTGCTTAGATCTCAGTGCCTCATTTCTTGTGGATGCCCGCAAATTGAATGCAACTTGTTGTTCAATTTGCGGGCGCGTCGTTTAACATTCTGTCCGTGGGGCGACGATGCCCCAATTCTCTCGAACCTCCGGTGATACTGTCCCAAAGTGCTGCATAAGACATAACATTCGGCACGCAAAGGTTCTTTTTTTGTAGCTCCGTATTTTTCGGACTTTCATGGTTTAGGAGTTCAAAACACGCGAGACAAGGGAACTACTTGATTTTGGATTGAGCACGCGAGAGACGGGCTAGCCTCGCGGTAAGCGTGCGGACGTTGGATGGGAAGCGAAGAGAGGCAGGAGAGATCGATACGGGAAAGCCTGTGCGATACTACATGGGAGGGGCATCCCGGGAGGGGATTGACACGCCTCTCCTTGTCCCTGCCCGGAGGGTGGAAGGACAAAGAAGATCGAACAAAACGAAATCCGGCGCTCAAACCCACATATCAACGAATCTTCAGACTCTGATCTTTTTTCTCCCTGCCCGGGAGGGCGGAAGGAAAAACAAGTTATTCCACTCGAAATCTGACGCTCGATCCTTCGCGCTACTCCCCCTTTTTCAACGTTTAGGCTTCCGAACTTCCCACTGTGAGTGGGAAGACGGAACCCTGTCATCCCCTTACTCCACCGTTCCCTGCATGAGCAGCTTCCCCTCAATGGAGCGCGTTGCTTTGATCAGCCTGTCTGCGATGAAGGGGATATGGTTTTCATCTACCTGAAGACCGGACAAGGTGACGGCGGCAACCGCCTGTCCGCGCTGGAGAATCGGAGCGGAAACACAGGTCTGAAGCGGGTTGAATTCTCGCAGGTCCAGCGCATAGCCCTGTTTTTTCACTATATCCAGTTCGCGCAAAAAAGCTTCCTCGTTGGTGATGGTGCGTTCGGTAATTGGTGCGAAGTGAATTTTTTGCAAGGCCCTGCGCAGTTTGGCTTCCGGCATGAAGGCCAGCAAGACCTTGCCGGAGGCCGAAGCATGCAGAAAGCCGTGTCCGCTGGAAGCTCCGGAAGAAATGATTGAACTGGCAGGCCGGTATTCCAGCGCATAAACCAGACCATCATCCTCGTAAAAGACCAGAGAGGCGGTCATGCCGAACTCATCACCCAGCGGAGAAAGAACAGGGCGGACAATGCCGTACAGATCCCTGTCCGGCTGATATGCCTCGCCCACCTCGTGCGCCATGTATCCAATGGTGAAGCGCTTGCGCGTTTCCCGCAGAAAATGCTGCTTGCGCAGAGTCTGCACAATGTCAAAAGCGCTCGTCTTCGGCATATCCAGTTCCACACTGATCTCCGAAATAGTCAGTCCTTCCGGGCGCGTGGCGAGCAGGCTCAGAATTTCCGTGGCGCGCAAGGTACTTCGACTCAAGGGCATGATTCCTCCCGGAATGTTGAACAGGAACGCGGGCAGAGCGTTCACGGGGTAAGAATTTCCGGTTTGATGCTACCGGAACCAATCACGTGGATTCTCCGCGTTCCGACGCGCGCGGCAACATTGTCGCGTGAGGAACATCATAGCTTAATTTAAATCTGCTTCAAGTTTATAATTCGTATATACGAATAAAAAATCGTATATACAAAAAATATTGACATGAGCGGGGAAGTCCCCTAGTACAATTTCACATGCCGGGTAAGCGCTTGCCCGACCCCGCCCCAGCATCAACGCATATGCGTCGAAAGAAGCTCCGGGCAAATATTTGCTGAAAACACATTTCATACTGGTGGAGATGAATGGCATGGGCGAAGAAAAAAAATTGAAAGGGCGCATGGTTCAGCACGTCGAACGCTGCAAGGAGTGCGGGTACTGCGTGCGAAACTGTCCCGCCGGCGCGCTGTCGTTTTCCGATATCGTGAACAGAAAGGGCTACAGAACCGTCAGTCTGGATTCCGACAAGTGCACCTGTTGCGCTGTCTGCTACACGGTCTGCCCCGACAATGTCTTTGAACGAGTGGAGGATTAGGCAATGGCGATGAAATTGATGAAAGGTAATCATGCCCTGGCCGAAGCCGCCGTGCGCGCGGGATGCCGCTTTTTCGGCGGTTATCCCATCACGCCCCAGACGGAAGTTTTGGAATATCTCTCGGCCCGTCTGCCCGAAGTGGGCGGCACCTTTTTGCAGGCTGAGTCCGAACTGGGAGGCGTGAACATGGTATACGGTGCTGCGGCAGCCGGATGCCGGGCCATGACCAGCTCGTCCGGTCCCGGTTTCAGTTTGCTGCAGGAAGGTATTTCTTATATTGCCTCTGCCGAACTGCCCGCCGTGTTTGTGGACGTGCAGCGGTACGGTTCCGGCCTTGGCGATATCTTTCAGGCCCAGAGCGACTACTTCACCGCGACTCGTTGCGGCGGGCACGGAGATTACAAGCTTTTGGTGTATGCCCCCGCATCCGTGCAGGAGAGCGTGGATCTGACCGTGCTGGCCTTTGACAAGGCTGATCAGTACCGCAACCCCGCCCTGATCCTTTCCGATGCGTCCATTGCCCAGATGATGGAACCCGTGGAATTTCCGGAAATGCGCGAAGTGAACATCGACAAGCCCTGGGCCGTGCGCGGCAAGCACGGAGGGGAAAACAAGCGCATTTCCTCGACCATGTACTACATTGAAGATTTCGACCGTTACATCAAGGCCAAATACGACGACATGAGCGCCGCCGAACAGCGCTGGGAAACCGTACAGGTTGAAGATGCGGACGTGGTGTTCGTGGCCTACGGGATCAGTTCGCGCATCTGCAAGGAAGCCGTGACTCTGGCGCGAGCGCGAGGCATCCGGCTTGGCTTGCTGCGCCCGATTTCTCTGTGGCCCTTTCCGGTCAAAGGCTTTGCCACAGTGAACCCTGAAGTGAAAGCCTATCTCGCCGTGGAACTCAGTGCGCTGCCCCGCCTTGAGGAGGACGTAAAGCTGGCTACCGGCCAGCGTGTGCCTGTGGAAAGCTTCCTCGGCGGCATGAACATTCCTGAATCTTCCGCTCTTGTCGAAAAGGCGGTCTCGCTTATCAGCGTGTCTGGAACATTTCAAAGATGAAAAGCGCTATGGAGTTACCAGAATGGAGTGGGCGCGAGATTCCACCGCAGAGCCGGAGTAGCCGCAATTCGCTTGCGGCGTGCAGCTCCGGTGGAGGCGTGAAACTTGCGGGCCAGAACACAGCGTCCCGGCCATGTATAATTTCAATGTTAAATTGTTCCAGGGAACGGAGGTAACAGAGCCATGGCACAAAAAAGAACTCCCGCGCTTCTTATTGAAGACAACAGATATTGTCCCGGCTGCGGTCACGGCATCATCAACCGGGTGCTGGCCGAAGTGCTGGAGGAAATGGGGCTTGCCGACGAGGCTATTATTTCTCTGGCAGTGGGTTGCGGCGGCCTGATGATGTATTCCTTCGGCACGGACTGGGTTCAGGCTCCGCA
>JAEXGX010000317.1 GCA_023450535.1 Pseudomonadota bacterium
TGTTAGGGAAAGCCGGGAGCGCCTGACGAATCTCAACAAACTTCTTGAAGAACGCAGCAGCATTCTCGAAGCCCGTAACCAATATATTGAAACAGTTCTGGAAAATATTGCCACTGGCGTTGTCACACTTGATGCGCACGGAAATATCCAGACCATGAACAAGGCCGCCTGCACCATATTTGCAACATCGGCAAAACGTTGGGAAGGGCGAAATCCCTCACTGTCCCTTCAGCCCGAATACACCCGGCTGCTCCACTCCATGTACGAATCTTTGCGCAAGCATCCTGACCGTCCGTGGCAGCAGGGGCTGGATTTTGTGCGCGGCGGCCGTCACTGGAAGCTGCTACTCCATGTCGTGGTATTGCCCGGACAGCTCGAAAAGGGCGGAGAATTCAGTAGCGTTGTCGCTGTTATCGAGGACATCACCGAACTCGCTCGCATGCAGCGCTTTGCCGCTTGGCAAGAAGTTGCCAAGCGTATCGCGCACGAAATCAAAAATCCCCTGACCCCTATCAAACTATCAGCTCAACGCTTGGAAAGAAAATTTTCGAACCACATCGACGATCCGGCCTTTGCTCAGTCTATTGGGCTTATCATCAAAGAAGTCGAACGGATGCAAAATATGGTTGCAGAATTTTCCTCTTTTGCCGCTATTCCCGAAGTTTCTCTAGCGGCAGGAAACCTTTACCCCTTACTTGAAGAACTTGTGGTCATGTTCCGCACCAGTCATCCCCGTATTGACTGGCAATTGGACATTCCGGAACATCTTCCCGACATGCCGCTGGATGCCGAAGCCATGCACCGGGTATTGTTGAATTTGATGGGGAATGCAGCGGAAGCCCTGGGTGGAGAAACACCGGTCCTCGGAGCGAAGGTCATCGTTCGCGCAGAACTGGACGCGAAACGGGAAAATTTGCGGGTTCAAATTGAAGACAACGGCCCCGGACTCCCGGAGGAGGACGCCGCCAAATTGTTTGAACCGTACTATTCACGCAAGCCGGGCGGAACCGGGCTGGGGCTTTCCATCGTGCGTGCGCTGGTGCAGGATCACGGCGGGAGTATTGCCGCGAAAAACGCGCCGGGCGGCGGCGCGCTCATCAATATGGAATTTCCGTTGGTCTAGAGCGTTTTGCAATTGAAAATATCTTCCCGCCAGCCTCTATGTTCTGACACGCAGGTTTCACACCTTCGCCGGAGCTTGCTTTGCTGTCCGTGCCGCCCTTCGGGGGGGACCCGCAAGTGAATTGCGGCTACTCCTGCTTCGCGCGGAGTCTTGCCCTGCTCGACTCCATAAACAATTTCAAAGTGAAATTGTTTAGTATGTCTTGAGGCTCTGCCCCATACCCCGCCGGGGGCCGATTATCCTCCCGAAACCCATGGGGCAGCTCCCCCAAAAAAATCAAGCGTCTATCTTTTTTCCAGACAGAAGTATACGCCGCGAGAAGAAAGTTCCGCTTGCAGGCCGCCGGAAAAGAGGAAGCGCTTTCCGTGGCGTCTTTCGCGCAGGGCGCGATCAAGGGCAAGCAGGACAGCATGACGGGCTTGTATCCCCCGTTTAGCTTCAAGAGGAGAGGACAAGGCCATGCGTTCCAACGCAAGCCTGTAGGCGCGCAGGCGTGCGCTTTCCGGCAGGCGCAACAGTTTTTCTCCGGGTAGCAGCAGACCGTATGCTGTCCGTGCGTTTTCCGGTCCGGGCACCGCCTCAGCCCCTGGTTTCGGCTCCGGCTGGCTTTCGTCGAAAATTTCATCCAGAAGATCGCGCCAATAGCGCTCATCCTGACGAGCACTCCGCCACAAGCGACGCGCGACATCAAGGAAGGCAGGATTTTCCGCTTTAAACATCGGCAACACATCAAGGCGGATGCGATTTCTGCGGCCAATCCGTTCGGTATTGGTGGCATCTTCCCGCCACGGCACATGCAGGCGTTCCAGCAACCCGCGCAAGCTCGCCTTTTCTTCCATGAGCAACGGGCGCAACAGAGGCAAGCCGGGATCTGGATCGCAGCCGCGCATGCCGCCAAGGCCGGGCCATGCCGCGCCGCGCGTCAGGCGCATAAGAATATCTTCCGCCAGATCATCCGCATGATGGGCCAACAGTACCCAGTCCGCACGTATCAAGCTCGCAGTTTCAGCCAAAAAAGCACGCCGCGCCGCGCGTCCCGCCTCCTCTTCGCCCACAGTGTCAGCCTGTGCCCGCGCCCGAATATCCTCCTTGCGTTCGTAGAGAGGAACTCCCCAGGCAGCACACAGAGTCCGCACGTGTGTGGCATCATCTCCACTTTCAGGACGCAGGGAGTGGTCAAGATGCGCAGCGGCCAGCGTCAGATTTTCAAGCGGCCGCAAGGCCAGAAGCAGGCAGAGCAAAGCAGTGGAATCAATCCCGCCGGAAAGGGAGAGCAAAAGGCGAGTCCCCCGCCAATCGACCCCCAGCTCCTCCCGTACAAACGTACGTACCCGTAGTGCCAGCAAGGCATCACGGCGTTCCAGTCCCCGGAGTCCTGCGTGCTCCCGACTATCTGCCCGAAACGGCATTTCAGGAATACTGTTTGCGCCACTCATCAAGAAAGAGCAACCCCGCTTCCAGACTTTCCAGTTCTCCGCTTCTGTTCCGAAGGCGCACAACCATGTCATCGAATGATGCATCGCTTGGCAGACCCAATTCAGCCAAAAGGCGGGCAAGTTGTTCCCGCGTTCCGTCGGACAAGCCTTCGGGCCAGCCATGTTCCGCGCGCGTGCGGGGCCAGTTCGGGAGGCGGGATTGAATGAAGCCAAGCATGGCATTCATCCGGTGCTGATAGGTGTGCTCGGCGAGGATGCGCTCCCTGCCCCGCCTTGTCACTTTTTCCCTGGCTTCTGGATGCGCGAGATAAAAATCAATGGCGGCTTCCATTTCCTCCGGGCTGGAAAATACGGCGAGTTCCGCATTTTCTCCATCCAGGTGGAACAGGTCGGGCA
>JAEXGX010000377.1 GCA_023450535.1 Pseudomonadota bacterium
TGGTATGGTCAAGCCCGCATCGGTGCGCGAGCTCTCTCTGGAACTCATGCTGCGGGAAATGGATGAAGCCGGGGTGACAATGGGGATCGCCCCGGGGCGCAACGGACATTTCCGCTACAACGTTTCCAATGAAGAAGTGGTGGAAACCGTGGAGTATTTCAGGGGGCGTTTTGCCGGGATTGCGGGGCTCAACGGGGCCGACACGGCAAAGGCCGTGGAGGAGATCGAGCGCTATGTGGTGAACGGGCCGCTCATCGGGGTGAATCTGGAGCCGGGGGCCATGCCGGACCCGTGGTATGCCGATGACCCCCGCCTTTACCCCATTTATGAAAAATGCTCAGAGCACAAGATTCCTGTGGTACTCATGCTCGGCGGACGGGCGGGGCCGGATATCTCCTACAGCTCTCCACTTATTATTTCACGTCTGGCAAAGGACTTTCCGGGGGTCAATTTTCTGGTGTCTCATGGCGGCTGGCCGTGGGTTCAGCCCTTGCTCGGAGCCTGCTTCTGGCAGCGCAACATTTATATCGCCCCGGATCTGTACCTGATGAACGCCCCGGGCGCGCAGGACTATGTGGCGGCGGCCAATACCTTCATGCAGGATCGCTTTCTCTTCGGGTCAGCCTATCCGCTCATGCCCATCGGAGATTCCCTGAACAAATTCAAAGCGCTGTTCAACCCCGAAGTCCTGCCCAAACTCCTGCACAAGAATGCCGCCAGACTGTTTAACCTCACGCTTTCCGATGGGGGTTCCGCTTAATGTTCAGCCAGATATTCCAAAGGTAGGGAGCTATGAAAAAGAGCGTCATCTGTATGGCACTGGGCTTGTCCCTTGCGGGAGTTTCTTCTCTTTCCGCTGCAGAGTACACTACCGTGGACATCGCGGCCTCCCCCGCAGGCGGTGCATGGTATGTGGGGCTTGGAGCCTACGCCAGGGTTCTGAGCGATATGTGCCCCGAATTTGAGGTTTCCCTGTTTCCCGGAGGAGCCAACGCCAATGTGCTGCGTGTGGCCAAGGGGACAAGCCAGATCGGCGCAACCATGCTTCCGAACATGAAGGCGGCCATGGACGGGCTGGACCCGTACAAGAGCCCGATCCTGAATATCGCCGCTCTGGCCAATATTCAGGATGTGACGCGGCTGCATTTTGTCGTGCCTGCGGATAGCCCGGTCACGTCGCTGCGCGAGATCGCAGAAAAGAGAATTCCCGTACGGATGGGAACCGGAGTCGTTGGCGGTAACGCCGAACTCTTTGCCCGCTGGGTATTGGATGAATACGGCATAAACAAACAGAACATCAAGGAATGGGGCGGCAGTGTCTACCACCTGAAAACCTCGGAAGCTCAGGCCATGCTGGCGGAAAATCAGCTCGACGTACACACCTGGATGGGGCCGGGGGAATCTTTCATCTATTCCGAGCTGGTCAAAACCAGACCTATCCGCATCCTCGACGTGGATGAGGATATTCTGGCCAGAGTAACGGAAAAATACGGATTGACCCCCGGCGTCATTCCCGCGTCCTTTTATGGTGGAATCATGGGGCGCGAGGTGAAAACCGTGGTGTCTTCCGCCGGCTTGATGGTGAACAGAGATATTCCGGACGACATGGCGTACAAGTTCGCCCGCGCTCTCGACAGGGGCATGAAGGATATTGCCCTTGCCCTGCCCTCCTGGGGTGACATGACGCCTGAAAACATCTGCAAGGGGTTGCCCATTGAGCTGCATCCGGGAGCGGCCCGGTACTACAAGGAAAGCGGCTGTCTCCAATAGCGCAGTCTCAATGTGGAATGGCTTTGGGGTGTATTCATGTTATTTTGAATATTTCCACCACATTGAGGGGGATCGGGGGCATTCTCCCCGAGGGGTACGGGGCAGCGCCCCGAAAAAGCAAGCTTTTTTGTGGGCCGCCGGGCTTTTTTCGGCGGCCCGCTTTTTTCTCACGCGTACTCATATGCTCCAAGGGAGGCACGAATGATTTTCGACAGGGAAATGGAGGAGAGACTGCGTTCTGCGTGGCGGGATTTTCAGGCTGGCCGGCGGGTGGAATCCGGGGCGGTGCGTCCGCTCATCCTGCACTCATGGGAGAGATGCCGCAGTATGAATGTCGATTTCGACAATCCAGCGAGGCAGGCGCTGAATGGAGAAGAACTGGAAAAAGCTCTGGCGGAAAACAGAGAGCTTATTGAGGTTTCACACTCGATCATGGAACGTTTGTATGAACCTCTCAGCGGAACGGGCAGTTTCATTTCTCTTTCCGACCGCATGGGCGTGGTGCTTTTTTCGCTGTGGGACAAAGCATCTCCTTATCCCATTCCGCACATTGCCCCAGGTTACCTCGCGGCGGAAATCTGTTCAGGCACCAATGCCATCGGTACCTGCATCGTGGAAAAGGCTCCGGTGGAAACCTTTGCCGAAGAACACTATTGCCGGGCCTTTCATGACTGGTTCTGTTCCGCCGCTCCCATTTTTGACGCCGGGAACCGTGTGGCGGGTGTGCTCAATGTGACGTTGCCTGCGGTGGACAGGCACAGACATACGGGCGGCATGATGTCCGGCGCAACGTGTGCCATATCCGAACAATTGCGCTTGCGCGGAATGCTGCGGGAACAGAACGCGATACTGGAAATGCTGGACGAAGGCGTGATCGTGCTGGACGATGCGGCCAGAGTGAAGCTCATGAATAATCGCGCCTGCGCCATGCTTGGGCTGAAAACTGCTCCTGCGGGCCGCTTGCTGGAAGATGTTATCCGTTCTCCCGATATCCTGCGCGCACTCATGGCGGAGAACGGCTTCTTCAGGGATCAGGAGGCCATGCTTCAGCTCGACGGGGGGAATTTTCCCTGCATGTTGTCTCTGACGCATATTCCGTCCGCAGAGATCAGAGTGGTCACCTTACGCAGTACAAGACGCATCAAGGAATCGGTTGCCCGGGTCACGGGTGCAAAGGCCGTTTATACCTTTGATCATATTGTGGGCGAGTCTTCCGCCATGAGGGAGACGGTACGGGCGGCCCGGCTTGCCGCAAGAAGCCACGCCACGACGTTGATCCTCGGGGAAAGCGGAACGGGCAAGGAATTGTTTGCTCAGGCCATACACAACGGCGGGCCGCGTGCCGTGGGGCCGTTTGTGGTGGTTAATTGCGGGGCCTTGCCGCGTGATCTGGTTCAGTCCGAGCTGTTCGGATATGACGAAGGGGCGTTTACCGGCGCAAGCCGCCTTGGCAAGCCCGGAAAGTTTGAACTGGCGGACAACGGGACCATTTTTCTGGACGAAATAGGAGAAATGCCTCTGGATGCGCAGGTTTCCCTGCTGCGTCTGCTCCAGAATGGAGAATTGTGCCGGGTAGGGGGCAAACACACGCGGCAGGTCAATGTGCGGGTTGTCGCGGCTACCAACCGGAACCTGGAGGAAGCCGTGCGCAGGCAGGAGTTTCGGGAAGATCTGTTCTACCGTCTGAATGTCTTTACCCTGAATGTTCCTCCTCTGCGGGAACGGGAAGATGACATTGAGCTTCTGTACGGCTGCTTTCTCAACAAGTTTGCCCGCTCCCTGGGGAGGTCCACGCCCCGGCTGACCGAGGGAGTGCGCGAACGCCTGCACGCGTATTCCTGGCCGGGCAATGTGCGGGAGCTGGAAAATACGCTGGAACGCATGATCCATATGGCGGCGGATGCCGATGTCATCGATGAGTCTCTCCTGCCTTCGAAAATCTTGCGCGCGCCCAATCGTCCCGAGACCGGACGAAGCGTCCGGGGCGGGCTTTTGTCCGTGCAGGAGAAGGAAACCCTGCTGCGGGCTCTGCGGGAATCTGGTGGTAATTTGCGCTCCGCCGCCCGGATTCTGGGCATCTCCCGTAGCGGCTTGTACATCAAGCTGCGGCGCTTCGAGATCATGGCCGACGACTATCGCTGATTTGCCCTGTTCTCAAAGTCCTGCCCGAAGTTCTACGGGAAGTTCAGCCCGAAGTTCAGCAGGCAAAGCCTGCCAGACAATCTTGATCGTATCGCTAATTATTCTTTTTTGCCTGGCGTAATGCCGAAAACATTACTTTATTAAAATTGTGCAGGTCGAGACACGATGTTCTGACCCACAGGCTTCACGCCTTCGCCGGAGCTGAACGCCGCAAGTGGATTGCGGCTACTCCGGCTCCGTGGCAGGCTCTCGTCGCCCTTGACTCCAGGAGCAATGTTAAATTGAAATACGTTAGCTCCAGGCGGGTATTCATGAAAATTCGCGGGGTGCAATTGCACCCCGCGATGATAGCGCGCCGATAGCGCGATGACGGCAGATTCGTGCTGGCAGGCTTACTTCAGCGCGCCGATTTCCCTGTAGTAGCGGGCCGCGCCGGAATGCAGCGGATACGGAAGATTTTCCGCCGCGCGGGCGGGGGCAAAACTACCCCAGGAGGCGAAACCGCTCACAAGATCGTCACGGCCTTCGCAAATAGCTTTGGTGATATCGTATACCTGCTGTTCAGGCATGTCTTCGCGCACGATAAGGCCGGTGATTTCCGCCACAGTAGGGGTATCCGTGCCTACTCTGCCGGAATACAGCTTGCCGGGAACGGTGGAGAGTGCCATGCCGTACTTCTCGTGTATCTGTTTGCGCACATTCTCGTTGATGGGGAGCCACTTCATTTTGATATCTTTGGAGATTTCTGACAGGAACCAGCTTTCACCAGGGCCAAGCCAGATGATCATATCCACCAGACCGTCTTTTGCCATATTGGCCATGTCGTCATAGTTGTTGAAATAAATCTGGCCTCCCCAAGACTGGATATCTTCCCAACTGATTCCGTATTCGCCAAAGACCCAGCGCCCGTAAATATCTCCGCCGCCGCCCTTGAGACCGACGGCAATGCGCAGGGGGGCCTTATTGTTTTTGATATCTTCAATACTGGCGATGCCCTTGTCTTCGCGCACGACGAAGCTCAGGGGGGAAAAATCGCTCCAACTGACCAGAGATTTCAGGTTGTCGACTGCTTGCTTGAACGGCGGCAGACCTTCTCGGGCAGCCGTACCCAGCGCCACCTGAAGGATACCGATGTCGGCCTGTCCCCGGCTGACCCGGATGGGATTGGTGGAGGCCCCGCCGGGCAGCATGGTGATTTCCGTGCCGGGGTAGGCGTCACTGATAATTTTTCCGACAATGCCCATACCGACATACCAACTGCCCGTCACCGGGCCGGAAATGAGGTTGAGCTTCATGGGCTCGGCGCTGGCCGGGCCGCTCAGCAGCGCGAGGCAAAGCGCGCAGCCCGATGCGAATCTGGTGATGTTTTTCATGTGGTGCACTCCTGGAGATGAAAGGTGAAATCTTGCAAGTTAATCCGCAAGCTGAAGCAGCCTCGCCGCATTTTCATGCAGGGTGAGGCGCAACGCCTCCTGTGTCAGACCTTTGCGGCTCCATTTTTCCACGCTCTGTTTCAGTCCGCCCACAGGATAGGTGCTGGCGAACAGGATGCGGTACTTGAGGTAGCCGTTGGCCGCTGTGACAAGATGTTCCGACATGGGCATGTTGTCGGTGTAGAAATACACGTCGGGGCAGAGGTAAACGTTGGGGCAGAGCATGGCCATGCCCAGCGCCTTTTCGATGTTTGGCCAGGAGGCGTGGGCCACGACGATGTTGAGGCGGGGAAATGCCTGCGCTGCATGCTGGATGGCGCAGGGGTCGCAATAACCGAGATCCGGCCCGACTACCGCGCTGTGCGTGATGACGGTGATAAGGCCGAGGCGTTCACATGCTTCGCATACCCGCAGGACGCGATCATCATCGGCGTACAGGGCCGGAACACACCAGCCCGGGTCCATGCTGATGCCTTTGAACCCCATATTTTTGGCCTGCTCAACCTGTGCCAGGGCGTCGTCATCTGTGGGGTCGATTCCCGCGAAAGGAATGAAGCGATCGGGGTGGGCCTGCGCCAGCTCGCACAGTTCCTCCGCACCCACGTTTCCCGCTCCGGTGGAGCTGTTTTTGGTGCGGCGGCCCATAACGACGCACTTATTCACGCCAGCCTCGTCCATTTCCTTCAGAAAGAGCTCCATACTGCCCTGTTCGCAGGAGGGAACGGGGTCTCTGCCCATGCCGAAGGCTGACATTTTAAGCGGATCGGTGACGGGATTCGCCCAGCGGGAAAAGATTCCGAGCTTGAGAAAGCTCTTGTACGGAGGGCGTACCCTGAAGTCGATGACCATACGATGCTCCTGTTTAACATTGTTCAATGCGTCATAACTGGGGGGGCAGGGCGTACTACGCCCGCGTTGTTCTCTGTTTCCCTAAACCGCTTCGCGGCTAAGGGAAATGACGGGCAAGCCCGTCACCCTTCAGGCAGGTGCCGAGGGGAGTCTGCGGGGGCGAGAAGCCCCCTCAGTGAGTCCTCCTCCATGTTTCAGTTTGCCCGGCGTTTTCTGATCAGTTGCAGCAGGCTGACAGCGGCGAGCGCACCGATTCCGATGAGGTCGGTTAAGGAACCGGAATCAATGAGAGCAAGGCCGCCCAGCACGAGCAGGGGGCGTTCCCACATCCGGCAACGGGTAATGAAATAGCCCTGCAAACCTCCGGCCATGCCCAGTACACCGATGATGGACGTAACGCAGGCCATGAGCAGAGGCACGGGTTCCCCTTGCAGCATGAGGGCGGGCTGGTACACGAACATGAAGGGAATGACGAAAGCCACAATTCCCAGCTTGACCGAAATGACACCGGTCTTCATGGCGTTGGCCCCGGCTATGGCCGCTCCGGAGAAGGAGGCCACGCATACGGGAGGCGTTATGGCGGAAAGAATGGCGTAATAGAACACAAACATGTGCGCCGCGATGACCGGCACGCCTACCTTGACCAGAGCGGGTGCGCCCAGAGTGGCCACAAT
>JAEXGX010000439.1 GCA_023450535.1 Pseudomonadota bacterium
AAAACGGCCTACGGCATCCGCGTTACGAAAGACGCGTTTGAGAATCTTGCCCACAGCTGTGAGCGCCTTATCTCCGGCCATATGTCCCAACGTATCATTCAGCGTCTTGAAGTTGTCCAGATCCAGAAACAGCAGGGCACACTCCTTACCCGGTTCGTTCTCTACAGGCAGGAAACGTTGTACGATTTCCCGGAAAGTATCCTTGTTATACAGATCTGTCAGCTTGTCCCGTTGGGAACGGCGTTCCAGTTCCGCCCGGCTGCGCATTTCATCATCAATGTCCACAATTTTTCCCACCAGACGTAATGGAGCGCCGTCCTTACTGATGCGGGTGGTCTGCACCCGGCACCAGATGAAACGGCCATCGGCCGATGGAATACGCAGTACGGCAAAGACTGTGCGTTCTCCATTCTTGATGCGGTTTCGCAGATCCTGCAAAATCGCAATATCTTCGGGATGAACTTCTTGTGCATTGGATGTTTCGCCGTTTGTCTTAAAAAAGGCAGAACTCTCCCGCCCGAATTTGAGGTAAAAATTGGGAGATGTCTGGAATTCCCGCTTATCCATATCCACATCAAAAAGCACTTCGCCGGACTGCTCCAGAATGGTGCGATAGCGCTCCTCTTCTTGCGCAAGACGTTCCCGCATGGTCGTCAGCATGGTGATATCCATGACCACACAATGCATGGGCGCGTCTGTATTGCCTTCTTCAATGGCGCTCCCCCGCAGGAATGCAGGCAGCCATTCACCGTTGCGGCGGCGAAGACGCAGTTCCAGCCCCAAAGAGGATTCACCGCGCAGTTTGGCGTCTCTGCTTTCTCTGAGTCGAGGCAAATCTTCGGGGTGGACGTAATCCTCCAGGTTCGAGAATGGGGGCTGAGCATGCGGATAGCCGAGCATTTGCCAGAAGCCGTGATTGGCGTCCAGGATGGTCAGCGTTTTGTCCATGCGCAGGCTGATGACTCCTCCGTCGATATTGTCCATGATATAGGCCAGACGGCGCTCGTTTTCCCTTATAAGTTTCTCGTTTCTACGGTGCAGATGAAATGCGTAAGAAGCCACCGCACCTATGACCAGCAACAGCGTAACAATGACGAGAAGTGCAGCCCGATACTGGTGGAAAAAATCGATTATGCCCAACGGTGCTTTCAAGGAGGAAATATTGTTCAGAATAATCTGATCTTTCTGCTCGTCATCTATACCGGCCAAAGTTTTATTGATGATGGAGAGTAGTTCGGCCGGGGCGGTTGCGCTTACGGCCAGGCGGTACTCTTCTGTGGCCTGACTCAGGGGGAGTGCGATGATATCCGCGTGGCGCGGTCTGGATAGCAGGTAGTTGACCGCGAAGACATTTTGCAAGAGTACATCGGCCTCGCCCTGCTCAATAGCGTCCAGACAGGCTTCCGTATCGGAGTATAGTTGAATATGGAAGGCGGGATAGGTGGTTGCTGCATATTGTCTGCCGCATAACCAGTTCTCGGGCAGGGCGAGGCGGAGTTCATGGTTCTGGGAAAAGACAAGTTCTTTTTTTCCGAACAAAGACATGCTGCTGCGCAGAGCCAGGGTCGAAAGGATAAAGGCGGGATCCGTGCGGTTGAGCGCGTTGTTCATGATTCCCACCACCATATCGATCTCGCCGCGTTCGCAATAGTTCGCAGGCGTCGAATTTTTGTCGGATAAGGGCACAAACGTGAATTGAAGTCCGCTGTTGCCGGCCAGCAGGCGCAGCAGATCCGGCAGAATGCCCATCGCCTGTCCCGTTTTGTTATCCAGCCAGGAAATGGGGCTGTGCGCCGGAGCATAGCCTACGCGCAAGGTCGGGCTGTGAGCGATGAAGTCCAGTTCCGCCTTGTTCAGGGGAGTCTGGATGCTACGGGGAAAATAGGTGCGGAGCAGGTGGTTCTCAAGGTCGGGCAAATCCAGCTTGATTTGGGCAATGGTTTTTTCCAGCCCGGCCATAAGCTCCACGTTTTTTTTGTTGGTGATGTAGAAAAAAGGCACGGGATCGTAACGAGCCAGTACCTTTTCGTTCTTGCGCAGATTTGTGGCGCTGTCCAGAATAGCATCGAGTTTTCCGTCGTGCATGTCACGGCGTGCTTCGGAAATATCATCGTATTCCACCAGATGGGGCGGAGTGAAGCCGTTTCTGAGTGCAAATTCCGCAAAACGTTTTGCGTTTTCGTGTCCTCTGATACTGCCGATACGCAAAAGGGAAAAGCGCCGGAAATCTTCAAAAATGAGTTCCCGTTTTTGAGTCGGGGCAATCAGAGCTGTGTAGGTCGTGCCACTGGAATAGACGCAATACTGGTAACGTTCGGCCCGTTCCGGGGTCAGCAGCGCGCCGCCCAGAAGATCGATTTCCCCTTGATCGAGCATGTTGAGGGCTGTTTCCATGGAGGCAGTGGGCACAAATTGAAAACTCCAGCCGGTGCGCCTCCTGATCTGCTCAAGATACTCCATGTCATAACCCACGATCTGTTCGCCGTCATATTCATGAAAGCCTGCCATGGGGAAAATTCCCACCCGCACCGTCTGTTGCGTTTCGGGCTGTATCGCGTGGACTGTGAGGCTACTTTGAAGACAAAGAACAACGGCCAGAACCAGCGCCAGAACAAGACGGAATGAGCCTGTCCGTCGGCCGCAGCTCTCCGTAGATGCGGCCTGGTGCGCTTTTTTCCGTATGTTCATGCGTGCCTCTCCACGGAGCTTGGGTTATACGCTTTACAATACGTTAACATTGTCGGAGAACTTCAGCAATATCTGCAAGTGGAGACCGAACCTCGCCGCTTGCCCTTCTATAAGACAATGCCTATCTTACTAATACAAATTGAAGCGACAGTCCTCCGGATGATAACGGAGGACAGCCCCTTTGGGCGAGCCATAACAATAAACAGCATGTGTGAGGTGCATATGTCCCTTTTTGATGTGTTAAACAGTGGCGGACTGGGCTCTGCCTTGGGATCTCTGGCAGAAAAGGCGAAAAACACGGCTTCGAGTGTAGGCAAAGAGGCACCGGGCGGCCTGGGGGGCTTGCTGGGAGCGGGGGCGCTCGGTGCACTGTTGGGCACTATGCTCTCCAAGGACGTGGCAAAGAACGCGGCTCTGGTGGGTGCGGGCGCAGTTGCTTGGAACTTCTATCAAAAGTGGTCCCAGAGCAAAGGGCAGGCTCCCGCCGCATCGCCCGTTTCCATGACGGAACCCCCTGTCCCTGCCGCAGTTGTGCGGGAGGACCCTACAGCTATGCTCCTGCTTGAGGCTATGGTTTTTGCCGCGCGGGCTGACGGGCACATTGATGCCGTTGAACGCGATCGCATTGAGCAGGCTGTACGGCACATGTTCCCCGGTCAGAACGTGGACAGCCTGTTGCAGCGGCTGATGGGCGCCTCTCTGAATCCCGCCTCTCTGGCGGCGCGGGTGCAGTCGGCGGAGCAGGGTGAGGACGTCTACCGCCTGTCCTGCTTGATTGTCGATATTGATCATTTCATGGAGCGCGGCTACCTGGACGGCCTGGCTCAGGCTCTGCATATTCCCGCTGCCCGTAAGGAAGAACTGGAACGAGAAGCGGATCAGGCACGCAGACAACTGGCGGTTTCGGCTTCTTAGAGCAATTTCACTCTGAAATTGCTCTCAAGGCATCACAAAGCTGGGGTGGCCGTATTCACTTGTGGCAGTAAGGAAAGGCTACTGGCTTTACAGACAAATTCAGCCGACGGCCAGCTATCCTGGCCGTCGGCTGTTGTTTTCAGAGCAAACCCCTGCCCCACCCTCACAGTGCAAGTCGATATGTGGTAGTAAGGATATATTGTCAAGATACTGTTGTGATAGTACAGAGCAATATTGTATTCAAATGCAACTACTCCGTATTGCAGTCTTGATTTTTTTTATATCCGCCCTTACACTGCTACCTGCTCCGAGAATTACAATAATTCTGTTGTCCAGTTGAGTCCCTGAATATGTGTATCGAGCTCACGGATATTTTTTGAGAGCTGATCCACTTCTTTTTGTTTCACTTCAATGTTGACAGTGCTCCGTATTAATATTTCTTTAGCGGAGTAGCGATCGGTCTTTGCTGAGGCTTCTTTAAGAAATTCCCGCAGGATTTTTGCTTGTGTGGTGAGGGCGTCACGTTCTGCCAGTAAATCTGCAATACGTGTTCCATCCATAAGAGGGGTAGCGTTTGTTTTGTTAATACGCTGGACCAGAACTATGAACGCGGCAGTCTGGGAGGCAAGGTTTTTTATAAGTTCTTCCGGATTTTCCGCCGGAGTGTCGCCTTCCTGCACCTTGGCGTTGAGTATGAGGCGTTCCCGCAACTGAGCGATATTTTTTTGAATGTCGCTACGTTGAATAAGTGCTTCCGCAAGCTTCATGGTGGCTCCTCTTCATGTTGAGAGCAAAAACTCTGTAAGATCCGATTTCAGAATGCGATCCAGTTCATCGCTTTGCCGCTCATCTGTTTCTGCAAACACGATGCCGAACAGGGGGAGTTCCGGTACGTCAATTTTACGCAATTCCAATACGCGCTGGAAAGATGATACAAGTTTTTTATAATCGAACATGGCATTTTGGGGCAGACTATGCGGCTTGTCCAGAATAATCATGGAGTAGGTTTTGCCTTCGCGTCCGGCAAGGAGGGTATCGAAGTCGGGTCTGCCTCCGTCCAACCATGTTTCCACCGTGTTCAGACCAAAGGCGAAGGCCGCCATGTCCGTGGTACACAACCCGGCAAAGCGCATGGGGTTGAATTCAATGGGCAGGATATGCTCTCCGTCCACGCGTAGCTCTACATGGGCCGGAAAGTTGCGCGCGCCGATCAGTGCGTTGGCCTTGCGGAACCAGTCGGTGAAGTGAGGTAGGTTAGCGCGAATAACGGCTTCCCCCGTGACATAGAGACGGTCGCTCACGTCCTCAAAGGAGGCGAAACGGTGCTGGAAGATGTTCAGGATAACTGGTTCGCCCTGTTTATCGAAATAGAGATCCACGGCATATTCGTCGCCCGTGACGTACTGTTCCGCGATGAAGCGCGACTGATTCACCACGCTGTCCGGAAAGCCGCTCCGTCCCGCGTTGTGCGTTTTGGTCTCCAGGGCGTGTTTCCAGTCTTCGGTGTTCGTTATGGTATGCACCCCCATGCTGAGAAAGCCGACCGAGGGTTTGAGTATGAAGGGACAGGGCCAGGCGGAGATATCCACCGAGGAGAGTTCGGCCGCAGAAATTTCGCGGAAGAAGAAATCGGGCTCGAGTTTGCCCAGCATGCGCCGCAGGGCCGCCTTGTCCTTCATGACCCGGATGCTTTCAGCCAAGGGCAGATCGCCGAGATGGGCCAGCATCCAATCCAGGGCGTTTTCTGAGTTGGAATAGAGGCGTTCTCCGGCGCGGCAACGCTCTTCCGCTTCGGCGTCGTTTACAAGGTTCAGAGGCCGGGGCAGGGCGGGCTTTCGGGCCAGTTCTTCAGTAAAAGCGGTGCGCAATACCGCGCGTCCGGAGTGGGAAATGCCGTTCAGAAAAAAGTCGGAGACATAGGGGCGGTCAAGAAATATCATGCTGCTAGAGGGGATGAGGTTATATGGGCAGGGTTGCGTTCTGGCGCTTAGCGTCCAGAGCGAACATGAGCGGCAGGCGGGGGAAGGGACGCCCCTCCCATACAGCGGGCGGGTAGCGGCGGCGCTTGTGCTCTCCTTTGCCTTGGCGCATACCGAAGAAAGGTTCCCATCCGTTGGCGTAAGGATACTCCGTAAGGCTGGAGAGTGCAAAACCCGCGCCGATCAGAGCGCTCACCACGTCTCCCAACCCGTAATAAAATTCATGAGAAGGATGCGGGTTGCGAAAATTTGGCTCCCCTTCGTCAAAGCCGGACGGGGCCAAAGATTCCCCGGAGAGTCCCACATAGTCGCTGACACCGCCGTCTTCCCGAAAATTTATTCCACCCCCGTAATCGTAGGCGAGTTTCCAATCCGGTGCAAGGCACAGGGCAAGAGGGTGAAATTCAAGAGCCGCAAAACGTCCGCCTGGCTTCAAAATTGCATGAATTCCCTTTGCCCAGGCCGTAAGGTCGGAAAGCCAGCATAAAAATCCGTATGACGAAAAAACAATGTCGTACGAGGCGGGATGCTCCACCGCTTCGCGCTCCAGCCAGTCGTACAGGTCGGCCCGCACAAAGTTCGCTGCAATGCCGCTATCCACCGAAAGCCGGCGGGCAAAGGCTATGGCTTCGTCGCTGATATCCACGCCGGTGACCAGCGCGCCGCGCGCGGCAAGACTCAGACTGTCCTGCCC
>JAEXGX010000002.1 GCA_023450535.1 Pseudomonadota bacterium
GTTCCGGAACGCGTAAAGCAAGACATTCAGTTCGCTCACAAACAGATTTCCACCTTTGCCAAGGCGCAGAGAGAAAGTCTGAAGAACTTTGAAACGGAAGTGACACCCGGCATCCTTCTCGGGCAGAAGATTGTTCCTATGGATGTAGCAGGCTGCTACGTTCCCGGCGGGCGTTTCGCTCATGCCTGCTCTGCCATCATGAGTGTCGCCACTGCCAAGGCCGCCGGCGTTCCCTTTGTTATTGCCGCAACTCCGCCTCGTGGCGATTCCATCGATCCTGCCGTCTGCTATGCCATGGAAATTTCCGGCGCGGACATCATTCTGGAAATGGGCGGTATTCAGGCTGTCGCCACCATGGCGTACGGCCTGTTCACCGGCAAGCCTGCCAATATTCTGGTCGGCCCGGGTAATGCCTTTGTAGCTGAAGCCAAGGCTGTGCTCAACGGAACAGGCCAGTGCGGCATCGACGTATTTGCCGGCCCCACTGAATCCGGCATCATTGCCGATGAAACAGCCGATCCCATGACGGTGGCCATTGATCTGGTATCCCAGGCTGAGCATGGTTACAACTCTCCCGTCTGGCTCTTTACTACCAGCCGTGAAGTGGGCGAAAAAGTTGCGGAGCTTGTTCCCCTGCTTTGCAAGGATATGCCCAACCCCGATGTTCCCGCCACGGCCTGGGCTGACTATGGTGAAATCATTCTTTGCAAAGATCGTGAAGAAGCCGCACATGTCTCCGATCTATACGCCCCCGAACACGTTCAGGTCATGGCGAAAGATCTGGACTGGTGGAACACCCGCCTGCGCTCTTACGGCTCCCTGTTCCTTGGTGAAGGCAGCACAGTTCCCCATGGCGACAAATGCTCCGGCACCAACCATATTCTTCCCACCAAGAAGGCCGGTTACTTCAGTGGCGGCCTGAATGTCCATAAATTCCTCAAGATTTATACCTATCAGCACATCAGCGAGGAAGCGAACGGCATCATCGGACCAGTGGCTTCCCGCCTTTCCCGTGTGGAAGGTATGGAAGGACATGCTCGCGCCTGTGACTGGCGTCTGACAAAGTTTTTCCCGGAAAGGGAATGGGACTTCCCTGTGTATAGACACCCCCAATATTAATAAGGCCAACCTTCGTCGGATCGCCATGAACGCCGGGGCTGCCTGGCATTGAAACAGCCCTGCACTTATGTCGATCCGACGGAGGCAGGCCAAACTCCTTTCCACAACATAAAAGGGAGTAAAGTATGCTGCTTTTTAATAAGGATTTTACCCAACAAGAGCCGATTCCTGAACAGGGTATAGAGAAGGCCGTTGAAGTCCTCCGTTCCGGGAGACTGCATCGGTATAACCTTCTGCCTGAAGAAAAAGGTCTGGTATGCGAACTTGAAGAAAAATTCGCCGCCTATATGGGAACAAAATATTGTCTTGCCTGCGCTTCCTGCGGCTCAGCCCTGTTTCTTGCGCTTAAAAGCTCCGGAGTACGCCCCGGCGACAAGGTACTCTGCAACGCTTATACCTTGGCGCCCGTTCCCGGCGCTATTGAGCATTGCGGTGCTCAGACCGTTCTGGTCGATATTCTGGATGATTATACCCTGGATACGGAAGACCTTGCGGCCAAGGCCGAGGCTTCCGGTGCCAAATTCCTCATGCTTTCTCATATGCGCGGGCACATTGCCCGCATGGACAAGGTAATGGAAGTGTGTGAACGCTTTGGCCTTGTTCTTATTGAAGACTGCGCCCATACCATGGGAGCAGGCTGGGACGGCAAGAAAAGCGGCACCTTTGGCAAGGTGGCCTGCTACAGCACCCAGACCTATAAACATATGAACTCCGGCGAAGGCGGCCTTCTCGTGACCAACGATGATACGGTCATCGCCAGAGCGATCATTCATTCCGGTTCTTATATGATTTATGGGACGCATACATCTCGTCCTCCCCTAGAAGCTTTTGAGGAAGTGAAATGGGTCACTCCAAACTTCTCCCTGCGCATGGATCATCTTCGCGCCGCGCTGCTTCTTCCCCAGCTTGAAAACCTGGACAAGCAGTGTGCCCGCTGGAATGAGCTTTATAACCATACAGAAAAGCTGCTTCGGGAAATACCAGGCGTCAGTTGCCCGCCCCGCGATCCCCGGGAGCACTATGTAGGAAGCTCCATCCAGTTCAATATCGACGGAGTTTCTTCCGAGGTTATCAAAAAGTTTCTGGCAGGAACCGCATCACGCGGTGTTCAAATCAAGTGGTTTGGTAACGATGTCCCCGTAGGCTTTACGAGTAGTTATGACAGCTGGCGCTATATACCCAACCTGCCAGATCTTCCGAACACCAAGAAAGTGCTCGCGACCATGTGTGATATGCGCCTTCCTTTGACATTCACTACGGAAGACTGCGACCTCATTGTAGCCATTATACGAGAAATTCTTTCTGAGCTTTGAGTGAGAGCATTTCAAAATTGAAATTGCTTTGAAGCAGACAGACAACATGGAGACGCTCCAAGACATACACTTGGGGCGTCTTTCATTCAAACATTCAAATCTCGGCGCAATTTTCCGTAGCCTTCCTCCCTGACGAGTTCCAGCCATTCGTTTCTCGCGTCTTCTCCGGGAACCTCCACGGTCAGATGGGCAAACCAGCTATCTCAGGCCGCTCCGTGCCAATGCCGGACTCCGGCGGGGATATGCACTACATCTCCGGCGCAAAGTCCGCGTGCGTCCTTTCCCCACTCCTGATACCAGCCTCGCCCGGCGGTGCACAGCAAGATCTGTCCGCCGCCGCGGGATGCGTGGTGAACATGCCAGTTCTTGCGGCACCCCGGCTCAAAAGTCACATGAGCGATAACCACGCCTTCCGCAGATAACATATTCAGATAACTGTTACCCGCAAAATATCGGACATAGGCTGTATTGGCTTCACCTCTGGGAAACAGTTCCTTGATCTCGTTCATAATTTCCCCTTGTATTTTAGAGCAGTTTGCCATTGAACTCGTACTGAGCCGGGACACCATGTTCTGACTCACAGGTTTCACGCCTCCTGCCTCGCCGAACCTTCAGCCGTTGGCGCGTGAAACGCCTTACGGATAAAGAGAGCAGAGATGAGTCTCGTCTTGTTCCAGGGGGTGTTAATACAAAACAGAAAAAACTTGTTTTTTTCGGGGCGCTGCCCCGTTCCCTGTCGGGGGGAATCCCCCCATCTCAATCAAGATATTGAAATTATTTCAAATAGTATGAACTCTCTAGTGTATCAGTCAACCATACTCCGTTCAGCCAACTGTTCCCACCACGGAGAAAAAGCCTGCCGTGCGCCGCGTATGTTTCCTGCGCCTCCGTCCAGTTCGAGCGGCTGTCCAATCATCGGCGTCAGCAACCTGTATGGCTTGCCTCTGCTGGCTGCCGCAAGCCTTTTGAAGGGCTCATCCCAGGCATGATAGGCAATGGCAAACCTGCCCGCATGCGCAGGCAGAAGCGCTTCAGCACGCAGATCTCCGGCGGCCATGGCCGCATCTTCCGGCATCATGTGGGTATAACGCCAACGTTCATCATATTGTCCGCAATCCAAAACAGCTAAATCAAATCCCCCGAATCTCTCGCCAATCTCCGCAAAATGCCGTCCGTATCCGCTGTCTCCGCTAAAAAAAATCCGGCGGGCGGGCGAGGTCAAGGCAAAGGAAACCCAAAGTGTTTTATTACCAATGACCCCCCGCCCCGAATAATGGCGGGCGGGGAGCACATGAACGGCAAAATCTCCTTCCAGTTCCAGCGCGGTATTCCAGTCCTGCTCGTGAATACGTTCTCCGGAATAGCCCCAGGCCTCAAAATACGCTCCGACGCCAAGCCCGCAGATTACACGGCGCACCTTGGACCTGAGCGCCATTATGCTGGGGTAATCCAGATGATCCCAATGATCGTGTGAGATAAGCAAACAGTCGATTTCCGGCATGTCGTCGGCACTGTAGATACCGCTTCCTTCAAACTCCCTGTTCACGAAGGCGAGCGGTGACGCGTAGGTGCTGAACACCGGGTCGATCAGGATGCGTCTGCCCGCAAACTGGACAAAATAGGAGGAATGTCCCAGCCAGATCACCCTATCCGTATTCCGATCCAAGATCGACAAATCGGTTTGGACCGTCGGCAAGAACCGAGGCGGACGTACCCCTTCCTGCGAGGAAAACACATATTTCAGCAATGCGCCCACAAAACCGCCTTCGCTTTTCATGGGGGGCAAGGGCTCGAAATTACGGAATTCTCCGTCCGCGTAATGAGGTGAATGTTCAATGAAAGCCAGCCTTTCACCTGCAGGCAGCCGCCCGAACCTGTCCTGAGTGAGAAACAGATATGCGACGCCGCTCAGCCCGCAAACCAGAGCCAATACAAGTAACAGCACAGTACGCAGCCGCCTTTTCATCAGTCTTCCTTTTTCAAAATATACTTTCCCGATACAGAACAGGATATACCTGTGCACCCGGTGTATGAAGACATAATCCCCGCAAAAACTTGCCTGATCCTATAGAGCAGTTGGAGCAGATTAACTTTTAGATTATACATGGATGGGACACGATGTTCTGGCTCTCAAGTTTCACGCCTGAAGCCGGAGCGCGCTCTGCTGTCCATCCCTGTACACCCGCCGGGCGACACGCCACAATCATCTGGTTTGGCCAAGCGGACCGGCACTACACGTTTTTTACGCTTTACAGCGCCGGGCCGCTTGGTTAATGTCTCAGTTCGGGCGCGCACTTGCGCCGACAGCCTTTCGCGCCCGCGAAAGGCTTTTTTTTCAGCCAACGATAAGGAAACATCATGTCTGAGGCACATCCCTGGCCGCATAAAGACCTGCTCGACATCAGCCAGCTGACCGTGGACGAAATCATGCACCTGCTGGACACAGCCCGCAGTTTCCATGAGGTCAACCGCCGCCCGGTCAAAAAAGTTCCCACCCTTAAGGGCAAGACCGTCATGCTGTTCTTTGCGGAAAACAGCACGCGCACCAAGACCTCTTTTGATGTCGCGGGCAAACGCCTTTCCGCCGACACACACGCGCTGGGCAAGTCCGGCTCCAGTATCCAGAAAGGCGAAACCCTCAAGGATACCGCCCTTACCCTCCAGGCCATGAATCCCGACGTGGTGGTACTGCGTGATTCCAGCAGCGGCGCGGCGCAGTTTCTGGCCGAACGGCTGCACTGTTCCGTGGTCAATGCGGGGGACGGCTGGCACGCCCATCCCACCCAGGCCCTGCTGGACGCTTTTTCCCTGCGTGAGGCGTGGGGCGGAGAATTCGCAGGCAAGACCCTGCTCATTCTCGGCGACATGGCTCATAGCCGCGTAGCCCGCTCCAATGCCAACCTGTTTTCCCGGCTCGGAGTCAAACTACGCTTCTGCGCACCCCGTACTCTGCTGCCCGCCGGACGCCATCTCTGGCCCGGCGAGTTTTTCTCCGACCTGAACGAAGCCGTGCGCGGCGTAGACGCCGTCATGTGCCTGCGCCTTCAGCTTGAACGCCAGCAGGCGGGCCTGCTTCCGGATCTGCGCGACTATTCCTCCCGCTACTGCCTGACCATGCATCATCTGGCTCTGGCCAATAGCGGCGCACGCGTGCTGCACCCTGGCCCCATGAACCGGGGGCTTGAAATTTCCTCCGATATCGCGGATTCCGATGCCAGCCTTGTGCTCAACCAGGTGGAGGCAGGGGTCGCCGTGCGTATGGCCGTGCTTTATCTGTGCGCCACCAGGGCGGAACATGCCCCCAACCTTTAGCCGTCCGGGAGACTCGACATGCTTTTTCTCCGCAATGCCCGTTATCTGGGCCAGATGTGTGATCTTCTCGTCCGGGACGGCCGTGTGGCGGCCTTCGGGCCGTCCGGTTCTCTGATTGCGCCTGTTGATGCTGCTGCCGTCGATGCGGACGGCAAGATTCTATTCCCTTCCTTCATCGACGCGCACGTACACCTGCGTGACCCCGGCTTTGAATGGAAGGAAGACGTGCGTACCGGCCTTGCTGCCGCCGCATACGGCGGCATCGCCCATGTGTTGTGCATGGCCAATACGGATCCGGTCAACGACAATGCCGCCGTTACCCGGGATATTCTGTCCAAGGCAGTGACAGCTCATCCTCACGGTCCCTTTGCCCATCCCATCGCGGCGGCTACCATGGGACTGGACGGCAAGGCACTGGCTCCGCTGGGCGAACTGAAAGAGGCGGGCTGTATCGCTGTCTCCAACGATGGACGCCCTCTTGCCGATACCGAAATTCTGCGTAGGGTCATGGAATACGGCGCGGATCTGGGTCTCATTCTCATCGACCACTGTGAAGACCCCTGGCTCGCGCGTGGCGCGCACATGAACGAAGGCGACATGAGCGGTCAACTCGGCCTGCGCGGCCAGCCCGATGTGGCCGAAGCCATTCAGGCCGACCGCGACATTCTGCTGGCTGAATATCTCGATCTGCCCGTACACATCGCCCATGTTTCCGCTCGGCGCACCCTGGATGTCATCCGTCGAGGCAAGGAACGCGGCGTCAAGGTTACAGCGGAAACCTGCCCCCATTACCTCCTGCTCACGGAAGAAGCTCTGGCCGGATATGACGCCAACGCCAAGGTGAACCCGCCCCTGCGTACCCATGCCGACGTGGAAGCCATGCGCGATGCCGTAAAAAGCGGCCTCATCGACATCATGGTCACGGATCATGCGCCGCACGCAGCCCATGAAAAAGAGCATCCCATCGATCAGGCCCCCAACGGGATCACCGGTCTGGATACCTCCGTTACTCTGCTCTGGTCGCTGGTGGAAGAAGGGGTTCTTGGCGAAGACGATCTGATTCGGCTCTATTGCCGCCGCCCCGGTGAAATCTTCGGCATCCCAACCAACAACTTTCAGCAAGGTGATCCTGCGGATTTCTTCCTCTTCGATCCCAATCTCGAATGGGTCGTCTCTGCGAAAACGCTGTATTCCAAAAGTGCCAATACGCCGTGGCTCGGCAAGACGCTGAAAGGACGAGTCGCCGCGCACTGGATCGGCGGCGTGAAGGTGGTGTAACGCGGTTTCGCGCCGGGCTGTTCTGTAGGGAACAGGTGGCGCTGTGCCGGCGCTGGTGCTAAAAAACCTTGTGGTGCAAAGATTTAAGCATCGGATTTCGGATGGAATAGCCTGTTTTTCCTTCTGCCCTCCCGGCGGGGGAAGGGGCCTGTTAAGGGCGGCCGCCCCTCCGAGGCCCCTTTCCAAACCCCCGGAGCACCCCTGCTGACATCGCACTACACTATTACTTGTGGATGCCCGCAAATTGAATGCAACTTGTTGCTCAATTTGCGGGATCGTCGTTTAACCGCTCCTCGCGGGGCGGCAACACTCCACCCTTCTTGAACCTCCGGTGATGCGATCCCGAAGTACTACAAGAAACATGGAATCTGGAACACGGAGGATCATCTTCTGTAGGTCCACGAATCTGCCTGCCTATGTGGTTTCGGAGTCCGGAACTCGTCAGATAAAAGAACTAATTAACTTTGGATGGAGCACGCGGAAGACGAGGTAGACCGTGCGGAGCACGGGCTAGCCTCGCGGTAAGCGTGCGGACGTTGAATGGAGAGCAGAGGAAGACAGGATGGAAAGATACAGGAAGAGCTGCGTGCCAGTAATGGGGAGGGGTATCCCGGGAGGGGATTGACAAGGGGAGGTGTCGGAGGGGAGAGCGTAGCCCGCCCATGACACATCTCCCCTTGTCCCTGCCCGGAGGGCGGAAAGATATGGAAGATCAAACTACCGAAGTTCGATGCTTAAGCCTTCGTACCAGAGTTTCAGACTTTCTCTGCCCGGAACGGGCTATAAACGCTTCCGCGCCTTCACAATAAACATCATCGGCCGTCGCAGTTCATCCTTCATCCCTTCCACTTCAGCCAACATACGGGCAGAGGGAATCGGCTCAACGAAGTCCAGCAACTCGAAACCCGGCCGCAACACGGCTTGAAGCCATGTCGTCAGGGTGCGATGATATTTCTCCACCGCTTCCCCCAGAAACAGCGTCCGCCGTTCCCCTTCCAGAAAATAACGATCCACCGGGAAACAGTCGATGCTCCCGTCCTCGCCGCCGCCCTTCGGCGGTAAACACCGGATGCTCTGCCGAAAACACGAAATCGCCCCCCGGCGCGAGCCAAGTATGGATACGCCGAAACAACTCTTCGATATCCCGGACATAGTGAAAGGCCAGAGAACTCAAAACCACGTCGAACGACGCCGGAGCAAATGCGGCATCCTCCAGAGCCATGCGCTTGTAACTGATCACCGGGTTGGCATTGCGGCGTTCCGCCTCCTCCAGCATACGGATTGAAAGGTCAATCCCCAACACCGAGGCCGCGCCCTGTTCCGCCGCCCAGGCACAGTGCCAGCCATAGCCGCAGCCCATATCCAGCACACGGAGGCCATGAAATTCCGGTAACAGTAACTTCAACGCCTCCCATTCTCCGGCTCCGGCCAACCCCTCGCGAGATCGCGTCATTTGCCCGTATTTTTCAAAAAATGCCGGATCATCGTATTTATTTTCTGCCATATAGATTTGTCAATTCCCTAAAAATTCGGAAAATTTTTCGCATAGGGGCGCTTTCTTCCACGATCCGGGAGAACTATCATATTTATCAGTGAACGCCGTGACCCACTGTCCGGCAAAACGGATAGCATCCGCCTGTGACACGTCGTCCGCTTCCATCCTCTCCAGAAATTCGCTGATGTCCTCCATCGCGGCATACGCCATAGCTTCGGCGTCATCCCTGGACGACGCCCGCATGCTATGCACAAACACTGCGCCAGCTACGCCGCAGGTCACGGCCCACGGGTGCTCTCCTCCTTCTTCCAGGGTCACACGCGCGCCAAGAGAGCAAGCTTTGTCCAATACCACCGTACCATTATTTGTGCCCCTGCCCCCCAGACACGCGCCATCCTGAAAATCCGACCAGACTGCATTATCTGCATTCACTGGGCAGCTCCTTCGGGTGTAGCGGCGAAAACGCGCCTCGCCTCCTGATCTGCGTTGAGCTGGGCGACAAGCTCCTCCGGACCGGAAAAACGCATTTCATCCCGCAATTTGCCGAGAAAGGCCAGCTCCAGCTCTGCGCCGTAAATATCCTCGTTGAAGTCCAGAATATGTGTTTCCAGACTCAGCGAGCCTTCCCCAAAGGTCGGATTGTGGCCAAAACTCGTCATGGAAGGCATGAAGGACGTCTGGGATTGAGGAACGACTTCGGTGCAACCATCCTCGGCCAGCACAGGCGGCACAGTTTTTCTGACGCTAGTGGCATATATCGCGGGCGGAGGCATGACCAGCCCCTGGATATCCATATTCGCCGTGGCAAAGCCCAGCAACGGCCCGCCCCGGCCCGCCCCATGCACCACTTCACTGCGCACAGCATAGGGGCGGCCCAGCATAGCCCACGCGTGTTCCAGATACCCGGCTTCCACCGCCTTGCGAATCCGGGAGGAGCTGACAGGCGCACCTTCATACATGACGGCACTCACGCAGGAAACATCAAAGCCGAACTCTCGGCCACAGCCGACCAGAGTCTCCGCTCCAGCCTGATCACTGCCCATGCAGAAATCATACCCTAACACCAACTGGCGGACATGCAACGTATCCGCAAGCACATGACGACAGAATTCCTCCGCCCGGCGGGACGCGAAATCCCGGGTGAAGGGCAGGAGCAGAGCCACATCCACACCCAGCGCGGCAAAACGTTCCAACCTCTGCACCCGTGAACTTAGCCCCTGGACCGCACGAGTGGAAAGCACCCGTGCGGGGTGAGGTTCAAAAGTTATCAGCAGGGAAGGCAGTCCCAGTTCGTGGGCCCGGGTGGTGGTTCTACGGATCAGCTCTTCATGCCCGCGATGAACGCCGTCAAAATTGCCGATGGTGCACACAGCTTCTCGCCCGCCCATGCAGACGGCAGTGCGGGCGGCGGAAAATGCGCCTCGCATGAAGGCTCCTATTTCTTCCCGGCCTTGGCGAATTCCACGGCGTCGATAAAGGTTTCCAACGGCACCGCGCCCCGAACCACCAGATTGTTGACCAGAAAATACGGTGTGCCCGCAAAGCCAAGATCCTTGGCTTCCTTAATATCCGTCGCTACAATGAGATCAATGGCCTGGGAGTTTTTCTTGAGGTCGGCCTCCAGCTTCTTCACATCCAGCCCCGCCCTGGCCGCTGTTTCCTTCAGCGTGGGCAGGGGAGAATCAATAAGTTTTTTCTGAGCATCAAAGAGCAACCCATAGAAATCCCACGCTTTTTTCATATCCTGCCGCGTAGCGGCTACAAACCAGCGCCCGGCCAGAATGCCTGTTTCAGAATTAGGCGACTGCTTGAACACAAAGCGCACATCGTCGGGGTAACGCTTGAGCAGGCTCTCCACCGCAAAGGCCGCCTGCTGACAATATGCACAGGTAAAATCGGAAAAGGCGATCAGGGTCACAGGCGCATCGGCCGGGCCACGCGAGGGTCGCGCTTCAAGGCTGGCCTTCTTGGGCAATTTGGCGTCCTCTTCCCACTGGTTGTGCAGGGTTTCCGTGCGACGGCGATCCGCGCCCAGCTGCACAATATCCAGCGCCGTTTCGCTGTGCTCGCGCAGTACGTCGAGTACGATATCGGGATGTTCTTTAAGAATGCGCCGGATCTGGCGCTCCAGGTCCGCATCGGAGGACGCACTCTCGGGGGCGGCAAGGGCTCCCGCCGCGAACAGACACACACAACTGGCGAGCAAAAGAGAAAAAACTTTCATAGGTCTACCTTTCGGATTGAGCTCGAATTACCTTTGTGCCGTTCCTTTTACAAGGAGGACAAAAGGGACGCATTCCGTGTTCTATCATAAGACAGACGCAAGTAAAGGCAAGGCGGGGATTTTACTCTCTCCGCGCCCCTTTCTCAAAAAAGGCCTAACAGCTTTTTTCCCTGTTTCTCACTGTTTTTTCATCTCTTCCACCAGGCGGCTCAGATTCCGCGCCTGCTGTGCCAGACCGGAAACTGCCTTTGCAGAACCAGTCAGCGCATGGGCTATCCGGGCCACAGTATTGTTAACCTCACTGATGGAATTATTGATTTCATCTCCAGCGGCGGATTGTTCTTCACTGGCCGTCGCAATGGCGCTTACCTCATCGGAGGCTTCTTCTGTATCACGCACGATGATTTCCAGCGCCTGACCGGCCTGACCGGCAAAATCCCTGGCCTGCCCGATATGTTCCACCGCGTTATCCACAGCAGACAAACTTTTTGTCATACTGCCCTGTATCGCCTTGATCGCGCCACCCACTTCGTTGGTGGAGGCCATCGTCTTTTCCGCGAGCTTGCGCACTTCGTCAGCCACAACCGCAAACCCTCTGCCTGCCTCACCTGCGCGCGCCGCTTCGATAGCGGCGTTCAGAGCCAGCAGATTCGTTTGATCCGCAATGTCAGAGATAATCCCCATGATTTGCGTAATGGCTGTGGCGTGCGAATTCAGTTCAGCCATGTCGTTTTTCAGTTCCAGAGAAACTTCATGCACGCGCTGCGTAGCTTCAAGTGAATTTCGTACAATATCCGCCCCGTTCAGCGCCTGCCGCTTCGTTTCTACGGACATGCGGGAGGCCGCTGCGGCATTGCGAGCAACCTCCTGCACGGTGGAGGCCATTTCATTCATGGCTGTAGCCGCTTCACTCAGGCGACCAGAGGCTTCAGCCGCCCCGCGATCCGATTGTTCTACCTGTTCCGAAAGCTCGGAGGAAGCGGCAGAAATAACCTTCACAACACCTTCCAACTGCTCCGCTGCGGCCAACATCCCCTCACGTTTGGCGCTTTCCGCGTGATTTCGTGCAGTTTCGGCTTCCTGCACGGCCTGCCGGGCGATCTCGGTCTGCCGTTCCGCCTCTGCGGTCTGCTGGCGCGCCTCCGAAATAACGTGCTTTAATTTCTCCAGCATACGACTGAGGGCGATATGAAGCTGAGAAAGTTCACCATAAAAAAGCCTGCTGTCTATGGAGCTTTCCAGATTTCCAGCGCTGACCGCGTCGGCATTATCCACCAAATAGTGCAGGGGACGAACAACAGAACGCGCCAACACAAAACCCATCAATATCATGAGAACGGTAATCAACGTGCCCGCAATGGAGAGGATCAATAAAGTATTATCGGCTTCTTTAAAAATTTCCGACTCGTCTTCCAGATAAATAATCTTCCAGCCGAAATCCGTTGTCGTCGAAAATCCCATTGTTGCCTGCCCGCCAAGCTCGACTTCATGGATGCCGTCCGGCTGATGCAGCAGATATTCCAGCCCCGGAGAACTGACTTCTTTTCCCAAAGCCTTGCCCGCGAAATCCGGCCTCGCGGAAGCGACAAGCACACGCCCTGTTTTCTGCTCAATCAACGTGAATCGGCCTGTTTCTCCCATCTTCATCTGGTGGACAAGCTGGAACAGAAAATCCAGCGACAAGTCAATGCCCATGGCGCCGATTGTCCGGCCCGAAGCATCCTTGATCTTGTGGGCAACCGTCACAACCTGTTCATCAGTAATACTCTGATATACATCGCTAAGAACAACTTCTTCCGCCGCCTGTACACAATCAAGATACCAGCCCCGTCGGGATATATCGGTTCCGGCCTTCACCTTGGTCTGCTCCACCGCCGTAGCGTAACTGCCGTCAGCATACCCGATGAAAACTTCTTCATAGTCCTTGTATGCCCCTAGCAAAAGTACAAGTGGCTCGATTATGGCCTGAGCCTCGGACGAAAGTTCCGAACGCCGATACTCTTTATCCTCTGTCTCATTTTTAAAATTGGGGAACTTTCCATAACCGGAAATAACCCCTGAACTCTTCGCAAGCATTGCCGCATTATTTTTTACCGTTTCCAGTACATTGGCAACATAAGAAGTAAACAAGTTTATTTCTTGTGATGATCTTATTTCAAAATTATGAATCGCGTAATCGCGCATTTTATACAATGTCAGAGATGCTGTTCCCGCACTCAAAACCAGCAAAGGAACAATAACACCCAGTAATATTCTTCCTTGTACAGTTGATATGATCCTCATAAAACCTCCAGATTAGCATCATACTATGAGTGTGACATTTTTTCTGCGGCTGAACTTTTACTGAAAAAATTTCTACGGAATTCAATTTATTATACCGAAGAAATTCTTCTGCTCTGGCAGTTTTTAACGGCGCATCTCTCCAATTCTTTAGAGAATACCAGATTTAAATATATATACAGGCTGTAATACTTCACATTTGATATTTATATGCGAATAAAATCATATTTATAGTCTTATTAGGAACATTTTTTGCTTCTATATATGAAATATATTCTTTTTTTTATGCAGTTAATTTTTTAATAAAAAAATTAACTGCATAAAAAAATACAGGTTTTCATTCTCTTCACTGCACGTAAGAAGTAACCGATATACTTTAAATATTATATTTTTTTCACTTCAGCGCAATATATATTCCAAAAATCTTTTCTTTATCCAAAAACGAAGCACATAAAATGAAGCCCTTGCTTGCAAAATTCAAACAAGGGCTTCATTTTATGGAATAAATACTATTTTTATCCCATTAGAGCAGTTTAACTTCAACATTATACGTGGCTGGGACCGGATATGTTCCGGCCACAGGTTTCACGCCTCAGCAGGAGCTTGCTGCCCATGACTGTATGTCCTGCGGCAGTAACCCCCTTTTGAGGCACCTGCCGGGAGGGCACGCCGCAAAAAAATTGCGACCACTCCGGAATGGTGAGGGCTTCGCGGCACCTTTGGCCGTTGGTCGAAACGCCTTGCGGATAGAGAGCAGAGAAGAGTCTCTGTCTTGCTCGACTCCGTGAGCAGTTTCAAAGTGAAATTGCTCCAATCTTTTCAGCGTCCCATGCTGCAATGCTTCACGCGATCCCGCTCCTCGGCGCGTTTGCCATTATTGAAGCGATCAATCGTGCCCACCAGATAACCGGTGATGCGGCGGATACGTTCGAAACCGACGCCTTCGCCCACCATCTGCACACTTTTCTGCTCAAGTACGGGAGCATTGCCCTTGGCCGGAATGTGTTCTGCGTACATATTTCTTCCTCGTCTATGTTGAAAAAATTACAGGGTAATATTGGGGGTGACGTCGTGTGAGGAAGCCCGTTCGTCAGGTGAACGGTGATCCTTCGCGTAGCCCTTGAGGCGTTTCCATTTCTCCAGCGGAATGCCCTCACCTTCGTGCCGTCCGCAACGAGGACACACATCGTTAATAATGCCCGTATAGCCGCACACAGGATCGCGGTCTACAGGATGATTTATGGAACCATAGCCCACGCCCATTTCCTTCATCGCCCGGATAATATCCTCAAACGCGTCGATATTGTGGGAAGGATCGCCATCCACTTCCACGTAGGTGATGTGTCCGCCGTTGGTCATGGCGTGATAAGGGGCTTCCAGGCGAATCTTGTCATAGGCGCTGATGGGAAAATACACCGGGATATGGAAGGAATTCGTATAATACTCACGATCAGTCACGCCGGGGATAGTGCCGAAGCGCCTCTGATCCATACGAACGAAACGCCCGGACAACCCTTCGGCGGGTGTAGCGATGACCGAAAAGTTCAGCCCGGTTTCCTTCATCTTTTCATCGGCCCGGTCGCGGATACGCTGAACAATGCGCTTGCCCATCTCCTGCGCGGTTTCAGATTCGCCGTGATGCTGCCCGATCAATGCCTTGAGGCATTCCGCAAGACCAATGAAACCGATGGTCAGCGTACCGTGCTTGAGGACTTCACGCACCTCGTCATCCGGCCCGAGCTTGTCGGAATCGATCCAGATTCCCTGCCCCATGAGGAAGGGATAATTGCGTACCTTCTTAACACTCTGTGTCTCCAGACGTTCCAAAAGCTGATCGAACACCAGAGAAATCTTCTCGTCCAGGCTCCGGAAAAAGGCTTCCACATCGCCGCGGGCAAGAATGCCGAGCCGGGGAAGGTTCAGAGACGTGAAACTCAGATTTCCGCGCCCGTTGACGATTTCCCGATCAGGATCGTACTCGTTGCCGATCACCCGGGTGCGGCATCCCATATAGGCGATTTCTGTTTCAGGGCGCCCTTCCCGGTAATACATCTTATTGTACGGCGCATCGAGGAAGGAAAAATTCGGGAACAGGCGCTTGGCTGAAACCCGGCAGGCCAGGCGGAACAAGTCATAATTCGGATCGCCCTTGCGGTAATTGACGCCTTCCTTCACCTTGAAGATATGGATGGGGAAAATCGGCGTTTCTCCATTACCCAATCCCGCTTCCGTAGCCAGCAACACGTTGCGGATGACCATGCGTCCTTCCGGGCTGGTGTCCGTGCCGTAGTTGATGGAGCTGAAGGGTATCTGCGCTCCGGCGCGGCTGTGCATGGTATTCAGGTTATGCACCAGCGCTTCCATGGCCTGATAACTGTCCTTTTCGGTCAGTTCCAAAGCCTTGTCCACGACCTTTTCCGCCTCGTCGACAGACATTTCGGGCAGACGGCAGGCCAAGGTCTCGCGGACAAAAAGCATGCCCTCGTCTCCGAGAATGGACTCTCTGTCCGTCAGCCAGGCGCGCAACGCGGCCTTGACGGGAGCGGCGTCATAACCGCGGATATCCAGAACCAGGGCCAGTTTGCTCACAAAGCTTTTGGCCACGCCTTTGGCCATGCCATATTCAAAATTGGGGATGCTCTGCCCGCCGTGCTGGTCGTTCTGGTTGGACTGGAGGGCGATACAGGCCAGCGCACTGTAACTCTGAATACTCTCCGGTTCACGCAGGAAGCCATGCCCGGTATTGAATCCGCCCTCAAACAGTTTCTTGATGTCGATCTGGCAGCAGGTAGTAGTGAGAGAGAAGAAATCCAGATCGTGGATGTGAATATCTCCATCCTTATGGGCCTGGCTGTGCTCGGGCTTCAGCATATACATTTCATAGAACTGCTTGGAAGCCTCACTGCCGTATTTGAGCATGGTGCCCATGGCGGTATCGCCGTCAATATTGGCATTTTCCCGCTTCAGGTCGCTTTCGCTGGCATCCTTGAAGGTGAGGTCACGCATGGTCAGCATCAGACGGGTCTTGCGCTCACGCACGCGAGTACGCTCATTGCGGTACAGGATATAGGCCTTGGCAGTACGGGCGTGGCCGAGCTCAATGAGAATTTTTTCCACCAGATCCTGAACTTCTTCCACATCAGGCAGACCGGCATCCTCGTCGGGATAACGGGCCTCCAGTTCGGCGCTCACCCGCGCGGCGATGTCCTCAGCTATGGCGTAGTCGTCGCCGCCCTGCGACTTTGCAGCGCGAAACACTGCACGGGCGATCTTTTCCGGAGTGAACGGCACTGTGCGCAAATCACGTTTTCTCAGAGAACTCAACATATTTTCAACTCTCTCAAATCCTTAAAAAACAGCCAGAGGCCAATATCCATCATCAGGCAAAAAAAGCCCTTCACCCCTTGCGGGGTGCACATAGTTGAAAGAGGGGAAAATCACACGAATACACCAAGCCCCTTTCGGGCCTTTCAAAGGCGCGCCTTGCAAGGACCCCCCGCCCCAGAACGATACGCGCGACATGGCAGGTCTTCTGGCTCTCGGGTTTTTACCTTGCATCACCCTTCCCGGCCTCGCGAGGCCAGTGGGATCTTGACGCAAACTCGCCGATCACAGCTGCGGGGACAGCTCCGGCTCCCCCCCGCGCCGCATGTCGCGCAGAGATTCCGGATTCCCTCTTCGTTCATCCCTCAAAGGAAAGGTGAAACCATGTCGGGTTCCTGTTTACCCTCCCCCCCGCC
>JAEXGX010000041.1 GCA_023450535.1 Pseudomonadota bacterium
ATGAGACAGAGGTTTCAAAAACTTCGCCGGAAAGTCCGGCAACATCAGATTCCAGTTCCCTTTCAGACACGAAGATCCCGGAGCAGGATGCAAAAAATACACCCGCTACTCAGCCTGCACCTATTTATGTCGACGAGCAGGGCAACCCTGTGCCTCCCCCTCCTGATATCCCGACACTGTTAAAGGACGTCAGCACAAAAATGGAGCGAGGTGACTACGCCGGAGCCTTGCCGGATCTGGAAACGCTGAAGCAGGCGGATCTTGCCTTCGAGGCGCGGGAAGAAGTGCTCTATAGCTATATGAAAGCGCTGTATGAAAAATATCATCCGAATTTTGGAGAACATGCCGAGGAAATCATTGATGCCGCCAACGCGGCGATGAATTTCAACCTTGATTCTTACCGGGTTCCGGAGGCGTTGAGTACGCTGGCCTCAATTAATATTGGTGTGGGCAATATTGAGGATGCGAAAGGTTACGTTTATCTGATGCGCCGTAAGTATCACGGCAACCCGCAGGTTCCCAGTTCACTGCTCAATCTGGGGAAGGAATATCTGCGTCGTCAGGATTACGCCGAAGCGTCCATTGCTTTCACGCAAATTCTCGAAGAATACCCCGACAGCAAAAATGCCAAGGACGCCGGTCTGATGCAGGTGCACTCATTGTATAGGCAGGGGCACTACGATCGGGCATTGACCCTCATTGAATTCGTTGACCGGCGCTGGCCGCGCATTTACCTTGAAGATGAGCAATATCTTCCCGTCTCGGCTGATGTGCAAATGCGCCAGGGCAAATATGACGATGCATTGGAAACCTATTGGAAACAGTATAACCTTCATCCTTCTGATTCTACCTCTCCAGGTGTGTTGATGCACATTGGCGAACTTTATTACCAGACCAAACGCCCTCTTCCTGCCGGCAAGGCGTTGGAAGAACTCGTCCGGGCTTTTCCGACAAGTCCTGAAGCTCCGCGCGCACTTCTTTTGCTGGGAGAAAACGGCATCAATGAAGGCAATCCGGATCTGGATGAACTGCTGGCTATTTTTGACCGTCCCAACCCCCGGATTCCAAGCATATTCTATCAGCGCATCACTCGTGATTACCCCACAGCCCCCGAAGCCGTCCCCGCCCGCTTGCGCACCATCGCCTGGCAGTACTGGAACAAGGAATATGTTCCGGCCATGGACGCCGCGCGTAGCTTTATGATCGATTACGAAGACAAGCCCGAATCGTTACGCGCACAAGATATTCTGTTGCGAGCTTTCGCAGTGGAACTCGCCAACGCCCTTTCCGAAGAGAATTACGAGCGGGTTCTGGCACTCTGGGAACGTTACCCGCAAGTCCAGCCTTACTACCAACCCTTGGAGCCGGAACTGCGGGTCGCCCTGGCACGGGCCCAGCTCAACCGTGGCAATGAAGCAGCCGGACTTGAGCTCGTGGCCCCCTTCCTTGAGACGCACGAAAACCCCGATTATGGGCTGTACGCCTATAATTTATACCTTTCGTCCTACCTGCGTGCACAGAACTGGGATGGCATCCTTACACTTGGCGACAAGGTTCGGGACTGGAACTTGCCGATCGAGGCTCGCCACCAGCTTGATTACGCCATGGCGCTTTCGGCAGAAAACCTGAATTTGCCCGGTCGCGCCCTCCCACTGTGGAAAACACTGGCGCCTTTGCATGGTATCCCCCTGTATCAACGAGCCTATGCGAATTACTTTCTTGCCCGGGATGCGGAACGGCGCCAAGATTTACGCGACGCATATCAGTATAACCTTGATACGTTGGGTATGTTCACACAATTGCAGGATGAACAATCTCCTTACGCAGACTCCGAACGTATTCGAGAATCCATCGCTGCGCTCATGGATGTGACGGAAATCGCGGGCCGTTATGCTGAAGCGCTGGACTGGGCCGCGAAATATGCGGCCTTTGTTCCCGCCACATCTCCGGATTACGCCGGACTACGCTTTCGGGAAGCCCGGCTGCACCGAAAAATGGGAGATACCGCACGTTGGAGAGCTATCCTCCAGGGAATTGTGGACACTGAACCCGATTCGGTCTTCGGCAAGATGGCCGCATCCGAACTGCATACCTCCAACGTGGCTCGCGATCTGAGCCGTTTTACCGAGAAGAACTGATGGATTTCAATGGACTTTTGGTAGGTTTGGGCAATCCCGGAGCCCAGTACCAGGGCACACGGCATAATATGGGATTTATGGCGCTTGAAGCCTTGCTTGAAGAGCTTCCCCATTTGGCAGGGGCTTCTGTGGAACCGCTCTCCGGCGTCAAATTTCAATGTCGGCTGTGGCGCTGTTTTCTGCCGGGCAGTACGGTACCCTGGCTTGCGGCCATGCCGCAAACCTTTATGAACCTCAGCGGCGATAGCGTTCAACCACTTATGGCTTGGTATAAACTTTCTCCCCAAAAATTGCTCGTCATTCACGATGAACTGGATCTCGAGCCTGGCCGCATCAAACTGAAAAGTGGAGGAGGAATCGCCGGACATAATGGATTGAAATCTATCGTGCAGCGCCTGGGCACACAGGATTTTTACCGGTTGCGCATCGGCGTGGGGCGTCCGCCCGACAAGGACAATGTCATCTCCTGGGTACTAGGACGTTTCCCCTCTGCCGAAAAGGCCCTGGCGGAAGCATCACTGAAAGAAGCTACTGAGGCTGTCCTCTGTTTTGCCGCCCAGGGGCCGACAAAGGCTGCTAACCAATATAACGGCAAGAAATCACCTGTTTTTAGCGAAACTTTCACACGAGATAAAAACTAACTTCTCGTGTTCCTGTAAAAATATGCAACTATTTTTGTGAATACTTCGAGCAAAATGGCTTGGCTGTGAGGAACTCCTCTTGCCATACTGAAAAACTTCGAGTATAAACAAAAAGTCGTCTCTGACAGTTCCACCAAAGCTTCCTTCATGGCCTGAATGTCCCCCTCCTTTTGGGAAGGGGAATCCGTATGGTTCTTATTTCGCCTATGACGGAGTCAGTTGCCGGATGGAGCCTACTGTGGATTGAAGTATTCTTTATATTTGCGTTCTCCAAAGCGCACCTTCGGCGATTTCCTGCGGCCTGTCATACGCGTTGAGCGTGTCGCATTCCCGCGCCCCCCTTCTCCGGTTCAAACACGGTGGTACCTATGCCCATTCAGCGGAAAAGAAAGTCACCCGCAAATCCTGCCGATGCGCCTGCCGCTGGCGCGCCCGAAAGCATCCTCAATCTGACAGATCTCAAGACCCGAAGTATGCCAGATCTGATGGAGCTTGCTGAACAATACCAGGTTGAAACCGCCAGTTCCCTGCGTAAGCAGGAACTTATTTTTGCCATTCTGCAGGCTTGCGCTTCTCAAAATGGGGCTATTCACAGCGATGGCGTGCTGGAAATCCTCCCCGATGGGTACGGTTTTCTCCGATCTCCGCTCAGCAGTTATATGCCCGGCCCTGATGACGTGTATGTTTCTCCGTCCCAGATCCGCCGTTACCACCTGCGCAAAGGGGATTGCGTTTCAGGACAGGTTCGCCCTCCTCGAGAGGGTGAACGTTATTTCGCTCTGGTTCGGGTCAATGAAATTGGCTTTGAAGACCCGGAATTGGCTCGTCATCTGGTACTTTTTGACAACCTTACCCCCATTTATCCCGATCAGCAGATGTGCATGGAGACCGACTCCAAGAATATGGCATCGCGCATCATAGATCTTATGGCTCCCATCGGGCGCGGCCAACGCGCGCTTATCGTCGCACCGCCCCGCACGGGTAAAACCGTCCTGCTCCAGACCATTGCCAATGCCATCAGCGCCAATTACCCGGAAGTCTATTTGATCGTTTTGCTCATTGATGAACGCCCGGAAGAAGTGACTGACATGGAGCGCACGGTAAAAAATGCTGAAGTAATCAGCTCAACCTTCGACGAACCGCCCCACCGCCATGTCCAGGTTTGTGAAATGGTGCTGGAAAAGGCTAAACGCCTGGTGGAACGCAAGCGCGATGTAGTCATTATCCTCGATTCAATCACGCGCCTTGGGCGAGCTTACAACGCAGTGACTCCGTCTTCCGGACGAGTGCTTTCCGGTGGCTTGGACGCCAATGCCCTTCAGCGGCCCAAGCGCTTTTTCGGCGCTGCCCGTAACATTGAAGGCGGCGGCAGTCTGACTATTATCGCTTCAGCCCTTATCGACACCAACTCCCGTATGGACGAGGTGATTTTCGAAGAATTCAAGGGAACCGGCAACATGGAGATCTACCTGGATCGCCATCTTTCTGAAAAACGCGTCTTTCCCGCCATTGACATTAATCGGACCGGAACACGCAAGGAAGATTTGCTGCTTCCTGATGATGTCCTCAACAGAGTGTGGATACTTCGCAAGATCCTGGCTCCCATGTCGCCCATCGACAGCATGGAATTCCTGCTTGACAAGATGCGCGGTTCAAAAAGCAATAAAGATTTTCTGAATGGTATGAGCAAATAGGTATGGGCTTTCAAATGCCGCGCTTCCTGAAGTTTCCTGAAAGCCGTAAAGGACGTGTTCTTCTGGGAGCCGTCCTTTTACTCGTTTTCGCCTCTCTTGCCACGGGAGGCTATTTCTGGAAGCGCCATACCGACTACCTGAAATCCCCTGCCTACGCAGTGGAACAATTGAATGAAGCGATCCTGACCAAAAACGAGAAACTTTTTACAACAGTATTTACCCCCGATGTCAGTGAAGATTTCGTGTTGAAATTGACAGAGATCATTCCTGGTGATTTCCGGTCGCAACAGGATCCACATACCCTTGCTCTGCAAATGCGCGCTCTTCTGAGCGCTCTTTTGCTCGACGCTCCTGCTCCCGATTTCACCAAGGCCTGCATCCTGCCGATTTTGCCGGAAGATTTTTTCCGCCAGTTGGAGAGAAAGCCATTTTCCCTTCAAAAAGCAAATGCGCAATTGGCTGTAGCGGAGAGCAGTTTTCTGCACCCATCCGGCAAGAAAGAATTCAAACTCAGCCTTGCGCTCGGACGCTCGGGCGACCGCTGGAACGTGGTGGGAATTCTCAATGCCCGGGAGCTTCTGTCTGCCTATCTTGCCGCACTGAAGGAAGAACAACAAAGGCTTGACCGTTTGCTTGAAGACGAGCAGACGCGGCATCTTCGCCAAATGGCATATTATCTTCCTGATGCCGTATGTATAGCCGGTCCCATGCGAATCAGTGGCGGACATCCTGTTCTGGTTCTGAACTTGACCAGCGCGCCCAATCCCGGCCCGGAAATTATGGAAGGCTGGGGGCTGGAATTTCCCTTGACCGACAATTTCGGAACCATTTTGGCTTGCCCTCGCCTGAGCGAAAGCGGTAAACTGCTACAGGGCAATGAATTGCGCAGATCCTGGACAATGGATCTGGAAGAGAAGGACTTCCTCCGTCTCAGCGCAGCGGGAAAGCTCCATTGCCGGGTTGTTCCTCTCTATGTGCTGCTTGACGACGGAACCATGTATTCCAGCGATCCGCGCTGGCTCAAGCGAGCCGGGCAAAAGGTAACGCCGCCGATACACCCATAAAAGGCTTTTCTTCCCGCCGTCACTGTGGCAACATACTCGCGTATCATCTTCAACATAACGAGGAGAGGCGCATGTCACGCAGCCGTTCCATCCATCTGACTTTGCATATTCATAAAGATCCCGCCGCCATGGCGGAACGAGCCGCTCATTATCTGGCCGCTTGCTGTGAAGAAGCCATTTCTCAGCGCGGCGTTTTTACTCTTGCTCTTTCCGGAGGCAAAACTCCGCTCCCCCTGTTCCGGCTCCTTGCCGGAGCGGACTGGGCGGAACGTCTGCCTTGGGAAAAAATCGTACTCTACTGGGGTGACGAACGTTGTGTCGGTCCCGACGATCCTGACAGTAACTATGGCATGGCCCGGCACGAACTGCTTTCACATGTCCCCGTCACCTGGTACTACCGGATGAAGGGCGAGGACGATCCCGTTCACGCCGCTTTGGCTTATGAAAACATGCTTAAGGAACATTTTCGCCTTGCCCCCGGTGAATTCCCCCGTTTTGATTGCATTCTTCTCGGCTTGGGGGAAGATGGGCATACTGCGTCGCTTTTCCCTGGTGAACAAGGAATCAAGGAAAAGGAACGCATTGTGATCGACCAGTATGTGCGCAGTCGCAATGCCGATCGCCTTACCCTGACGCTCCCGGTGCTGAATAATGCACGCTGCTGTATGTTTATGGTGACGGGCAAAGAAAAACATGGAGTACTCAGTCAGGCCCTCAATTTGTTGGCAGAACCGAAGCTCCCTGCTCAGTTTGTGCGCCCGCGTCTTGGCGACCTGGTATGGATCGTGGATGAAGGGGCCGCCCTCGGCTAAAGCTTTTCAAAGTTGAAATACCTTGCGGAATCGAGTGAAACGAGGTTCATCTCTGCTCGCAACTCACTTGCAGTGTTGCCACCCAGTGAGTGGTCTATAGGGTCTATAGCGCGTACAGGCATGGACAGTAGAGCAAACTCCGGCTGGGGCGTGAAACCTGCGGTCAGGATATCATGCCCGGTCATGTATAATCTCAATGTAATGCAGTTCTAAGCCGCTCGTCTTTTCCTCTTTCTTTAGCGTCACTTTACAGGGCGTTTATACAGATGGTACCATCACTGATCTGTATAAGCGCCTTCTTACAGGCATCCTGCATATCCTCAGGCAAACTCAGCGTCAGACTGACCTTTGCGGCAAAAAATTCTTCCATAATAGCTGCCTCAAAATCCGGCAAGATACGCTTGACACGGTTGAGCCGGGCATAGTCAATTTCCACTTTCAAAAAAACCGGCACAGTTTTTTCCTTGAGGGGAAGCAGCTCTAGCGCCTGTGCGACGCCGCTTTGATATGCACGTACCAGCCCGCCAGTTCCCAGTTTGATCCCGCCAAAATAGCGAGTGGTCACTGCCACGGTTTCTCCCACCTTTCCGAACAGAAGTTGATTGAGCATGGGTTTGCCCGCCGTACCATGAGGTTCGCCATCATCACTTTGTCCTATGCACGCTGTGTCCCCTGGGGCTCCGGCCGCAAATGCCCAGCAATTGTGTGTGGCATCCGGGAATTCTTGGCGAATGCTCTCCACAAAAAATAACGCCTCCTCACGCGACGAAGCTCTTCCTAAACTGGTGATGAAACGGCTACGTTTGATTTCCTCCTCAAAACGAAAATACATCTCTGTCGTCAAAAGTTTTTTTTCACTGCCGAGTGCAAATGGAACAAGATCAGGCACCAAGTACCGAGACGCCATAGGAAAATCCTTGTCGAGCCAGGTGAAAAATTCTTGCCAACAAAAAAACTCTTTACAAATGCTTCTTAGCGCAGTAAATAGGAAACGTTCCTACTTCGTAATCCCTCAGAATTTCCAAGGAGAGAAATGTTATGAGTAAGACTGTCGAACATCTGATGGCTGCCTTTGCCGGTGAATCCCAGGCCAATCGCAAATATCTCGCCTACGCTAAGGAAGCCGACAAGGAAGGCAAATCTCAGATTGCCAAACTTTTCCGCGCCGCCGCCGAAGCCGAAACCATCCATGCCCACGCCCATCTGCGTAACGCAAAGAAAATCGGTGATACGGCTGCCAATCTCCAGGATGCCATCGCCGGCGAAACCTATGAATTCACCAAGATGTATCCTGAAATGATTAAGGATGTGGAAGCTGAAGGCGAAAAGAATATCGCCAAGTACATGGGCTATGTCAATGAAGTTGAAGAAGTGCATGCCAACCTGTACAAGAAAGCCGCTGAAGGCACACTGGAAAATGTGGACTTTTATATCTGCCCTGTGTGCGGTTACACCCATGAAGGCCCGATGACCGAAGCCTGCCCCGTGTGCTCTGCTGCGGGTAAGACTTTCTATACAGTCGGGTAAATTTTCAGCCCAGATTCTGGATGGCACATATTCATGGGGCCGTCCAGCCCAAAAGGCTCCTGTCAATAGACAGGAGCCTTTTGGGCTGGGGCTGCTGAAAAAATCCTTGATGAGGGTGAAGAAATCCTCAAAAGAGCCAAGTATGGACTGGACAAAAATACAGTAAGCTCAGTACTATTACTAAAAAAGTCCGGGCTTATCCCTTCAAGAGTACCTATGGAGCAGGTCAAAGGAGAACCAATGCAGCCCTCCGCGATCGTGCACCCTTCAGAGGAAATTTTATGGTGCGTACATCGGCACCGCTACGGCCCCTTATTAAGTTGTTTGACCTGCCGTCGTTTCCCCTGCGAACTCATGACGTGCGACAGATTAAGGGCGCTGCACGATTCTCCATACGTTCAAATATCCGCTCTATCAATAATGACACCCAGGAGAACGGTCATGTATTTGTTCAGAATGAAGGATGGCTCCATTATTCCCGCTCCCGAAGGATTCAGCCCCGCCACTCCGGACTGGGAAAAGATGGAGGATGTACAGGACGTTTTATACGTGAACAAAATTTTTGAGAAGCAACTGCGTTTGGTGCCCCGGCCAGTGGAAGAGCGCACGTCGATCCGGGCGAAGCAGAAAGAAGACTTCCCCGAGTCTGCTATCGAACCTGTCGAGGTGAAAACGACCGCATCCAAAAAGAAAAATGCTTGATCTTACCACCAGGGCAGATTAATTTTCATTTTTTACACAACCCCATTGGAAAAATACGCCCGGATCGGCGCTTATCGCGCAAGTACATTGCGCTAGCTTTGAACGTCAGTTACGAATGGCAACTACGTTTTCTCAAAACAAAAAAATCCCGGTTGCAGAGAGCATATACCGGGATTTTTTATTTTTCTTCAAGAAATGCGGTTTACAGCGGAGCTATCGGGCGATAGGAGTCCAGTATTTCATATTCGGTTTGGCCATACCCAGTTCCTTTACTTTGATATCCACACTTTGCGGTCCCATGGCCCACGGAGCAACCTGATACGGGGGGAAATGAATACGCAGGCCATCCGGCAGAAGAATAAATGTTTGAAAGTTGCTCTCAATCGGCTCCGTTCCGGCTTGAAGCATATCATCAGGAATCGCGTCTTCTTCCCGATTCGACTCCGCCCCAAGTTGCTGTCGGGAAATACGGGTAAATTCCAGCACCGCCCGTTCAGGATCAAGGAACAGGTCTTCCAGCAGCACGGGGTATCCTGTCTCAACTTCATAGTTATTGGCCACCAGGCTAAGTTGTCCATGCGCTCCGCCCGTATAGCTCCATACAGTCCAGAGGATGGACTCAACAGACTGCGTGGGGCGCGTTAACTCATAGCTGATGTTCAATTCGCTGGGAGCAAAACTCTGCGCGTCCTCTCCTCTTTCCTGGGCCAGCAATGTGGCCAGTTCTTCTGCGTCTTTTTCAAATTCAGCGACGACATTGCGGACGAAACTCTCCGATTCTTCATCGATTCTGGCTATGCCGGTAACCGGCCAGGACGCTTTTATATTTGCTTTTTTATCCTGCCGCTCCAGTATGCGCACCTCAATATCGGGAGTCGCACCCTCCTGTGCAGGAGCGGGGCAAATGAAAAATGTGCTGAAACATAGTGCAGCCACACCATGAAACAGGAAGCGGAAAAAAGACATGATACCCCTCCGAACGGGAATGAAGTTGGCCTGTTTGTACGCGACTTGAAGCTAAAAGCAAGCCCGGTTCAGATCTCTATCATACCGGGCCACAGACGCTTTCACTCATAGCCAAACACAGTCGAATCATATATGTTCCGATGGTCTCGTCCGGCAAAAGAACCGGAACAAAATTTCATATTACGTTCTAACCAGGCGGGTGTTCACCCGTCTGAACCAGACGGAGGTATACGGAGCATGGCTCTTGATCCAAAAAGTTTTGCGGACTGGGAAATTGCGCTGGATGCGGAAAAAAGCATGCCGGACATATATGAAATCGGACGCAGACTTGGTCTGGAAGACAAAGAGCTGCTACCCTACGGACACAGTATGGGAAAAATCGACGCGGATGCTGTTCTGCGTCGCCTCGGAAGCAAACCAGACGGAAAATATGTCGATGTGACGGCCATTACTCCCACTCCTCTGGGAGAGGGTAAATCCACCACAACCATAGGTCTGGTGCAGGGGCTTGGAAAACGAGGCAAGAAAGCCGTCGCGGCAATCCGTCAACCTTCGGGCGGCCCGACCATGGGTACCAAAGGCTCGGCCGCAGGCGGCGGGCTTTCCCAATGTATTCCCCTTACTCAGTACTCCCTGGGGTTCACCGGGGATATTAACGCCGTCACCAATGCACACAACTTGGCCATGGTCGCGCTTTCCGCTCGCATGCAGCATGAGCGTAACTATGACGATGAAACGCTCTTGCGCCTTTCCGGTCAACCACGACTGAACATCGACCCCACTCGCGTTCAGATCGGCTGGGTTATTGACTTCTGTTGCCAATCATTGCGCCACATCATTACAGGCATGGGCGGGCGGAGTGACGGCTATATGATGCAGTCGCGTTTCGATATTTCCGTTTCCTCAGAAGTCATGGCCATACTGGCTGTTGCGCGCGATCTGGCTGATTTGCGCGAACGCATGGGTCGTATTGTGGTTGCCTACAGCCAGGACGGCACCCCCGTCACCACCGCCGATCTGCGCGTGGACGGCGCCATGACTGCCTGGATGGTCGAAGCCCTGAAGCCCAATCTGATCCAAACTCTGGAAGGGCAACCCGTCCTTGTGCATGCAGGGCCTTTCGCCAACATCGCATTGGGACAAAGCTCCGTCATCGCGGACCGCATCGGCCTGAAGCTTTCTGAATATTTGGTGACGGAATCCGGCTTTGGCGCGGATATCGGCTACGAAAAATTTTGGAATCTCAAATGCCATTACAGTGGGCTTACCCCCGATGCCGCCGTAGTAGTAGCCACCATCCGTGCCCTGAAAAGCCATGGTGGAGCTCCCGTCCCTGTGCCGGGACGTCCCCTTCCCAACGAATACAAACAGGAAAATGTGGCCTTTGTCGAACAGGGATGCTGTAATCTGCTGCATCATATTGAAACAGTCAAAAAATCAGGAGTCTCCCCGGTTGTGTGCATCAACGCCTTTACCGGAGACACCAAGGCGGAAATCACCACAGTTCGCAAACTGTGCGAAGCCGCCGGCGCCCGCGTTGCCCTTTCCTCACATTGGGAACAAGGGGGAGACGGCGCTCTGGAACTCGCTGACGCGGTCATGGATGCATGCGAGGAAAAAAACTCCTTCCGCCCGTTGTATGACTGGAGTCTCCCTCTGGAGCAACGCATCGAACGCATTGCGCAGGAAGTATATGGCGCGGACGGCGTCGACTACACGCCTGAATCTCGTAAGCAGCTCGCCCTCCTTCAGAACAGAGACGATGTGAATTCTCTTGGAGTCTGTATGGCCAAAACCCACCTCTCTCTGTCGGACGACCCAACCAAAAAGGGTGCTCCCAAAGAGTGGCGGCTGAAAATCCGCGATATCCTTCTGTTTGGAGGCGCGGGCTTCGTTGTACCTGTCACCGGCACAATTTCCCTTATGCCGGGAACAGGTTCCAGCCCCGCCTACCGGAATATTGATGTGGATGTGACCACCGGACGAGTGAGCGGGATCTTCTGATTTACCTTGACGTAGTACAAGGATAACAGTATTTACTTTTCATTCCTGTTTGCAATAAGAAGGAGACCAATATGGAAGACAAAGTTCTTGATGCAATGAAAAAAGCAGGTAAGCCTGTTCGTCCCGGCGATGTAGCAAAAGAACTTGGAATGGACAGCAAGGAAGTTTCCAAGGCTATTGATCTACTCAAAAAAGCTGGAAAAATTCATTCACCCAAACGCTGTTACTATGAGCCTGTCGCATAAGAAAAGGGCGAAAAATCTCAGATTGATGATAAACCGGGGCTTCGCCCCGCCCCCCCCGCCTTATATCATAGAGTTATAATTGGGAGGCAGGGTGTACTACGCCCGGCCAGGGGCAGTTTGAGAAGGGCGAGGTGCCCTTCAAGGACATTTTCTGCAGCCTCAGGGGAAGAGAATTAAAAATTCTCTTCCCCTCTTGTTCAACCTGTATCGTACCTGACGCTCCTCACGCTTGGAGAGGTATAGGCTGTTCGTCGTTCACATCATGTAAATAGCCGTCAAGAGCTGATGCCATAAAATGACGTATGGCATCAAGAGCCAGGGACATATCCCTTCCGACCAGCAAGGGACGTGCAAACATCAAGGCAAGCATACCCTGCCGGCGGCCTCGCACCTCCAGAGGGAGCCAAAGAACCTTACCCGCATCAGGACTGCCCGTGCTTCCTCCACAGCAAACGAGTCGAACAGGCATCGAGCGTATTTCAGCGGGGGCTTCGCTTAAAAGAAACTCATACCAAGCCCGTGATGATGCTGCATCCAGCCGGTTACTGTCGTCATCTTGTCCGACAAAGGCGAGAGCCTCACTACCTTTCCCCCACCACAATGCATGGATTCCCCGCAAATCCAGCAACTGACGAAGTTCATCACCGCAACGGCGCAACATATTTTTGGCGTTACCCGCACCGGAAATAGCGGAAAACAAGCGCAACATCAAAGAGCATACTTCGCTTTTACGATCCAACAACTCCCGGGTCATGAGAATCTCTCGCGACATGCGGGACATATCTTGATACAGATTTCTTACCTCAAGTGCACGGCTCAAAGC
>JAEXGX010000044.1 GCA_023450535.1 Pseudomonadota bacterium
GGCTCAGTACGATTCTGTGAACTCTGGGGCGGATGACACCCAAATATGGGATTTGGGCGCGGGCGCGGGATTGCCGGGCATACCTTTGCGTATGTTCTGGCAACGGGGCGAGTATTGGCTGGTGGAAGCGCGGGAAAAGCGCGCGCTTTTTCTCTCTACCGCATTGGCCCGTTTGGTTCTGCCGCGCACCCATGCCTTCCACGGCCGAGTGGAAGCGTTCATGCCGGACCGCAAGGCGCATTTTGTACTGAGCCGCGCTTTTATGCCCTGGAGGAAGGTTCTGGAACTTCTGACAGACAAGCTGCACTCCGGAGGCCATGTCCTGTTCATGACCCGCGATCCGCTTGAGGAGCGTCTCATGCCGTATGGCTGGGAACTGGAAGATATCCATACGTATTGTGTAGGATGCGATTCCCGCTACTTCTGTTCCGTGGCCGCCTTGCCGAACAGTGCGCCCAGCTGAGAACCCTTGAAAATAACTGCCGTGGCCGTAGCATCAGCCAGTTCGCCAAGATCCATCAGTTTTTCAAGAAATTCCAGCAACTCTTGTCGGCGTTCTTCAGTGGACCACTTAAAATCCTCCTCCAAATTGCCGGACTTCATATACTCTTCCAGTTCTTCAAGATATTTCATGTTTACCATGTCACCCTCTCCCCTATGTCATAAATATTGGGATAAAAGTACGAGGAGTTCCGGGACCGGTCAAGAGGGAGTGCGTTTGCACCCTGGATCGCGTAAGCGAGAAGGTTGCGTTTTTTTTCATGCCGTTTATGTTTCTCCTTGAGTTCTGTATCTCAAAAGGCCAAAGAGGGATTGTTCCACGTTAAAACAAATTCCATGAGGATCGTGTAAAATTTATTTTGTAGCCTTAACCTTATGCAGGAACAAAAAAGGACAATACCATGAAAAAGATTTATACTCTCGGCCTCCTGCTGTCCCTGCTACTCGGCAGCGGATGCGCCAATTATTCCAACACGAGCAGGGGCGCCGCCTATGGCACCACAGGAGGAGCAGCGGCAGGGGCTATCCTTGGACAAATTATCGGCGGTAATACAAAATCAACTCTGATAGGCACTGCCGCCGGAGCTGTTATCGGTGGTCTAGCCGGCACAGGCATAGGCAATATGATGGATCGGCAGGAAAATGAGATGCGGCAGGCTCTCGCCTCCTCCCAGTCAGTCGCCCTTCAGCGTGAAGGCGATATGCTGGCGTTGACCTTTAAAAGCGATGTAACTTTTGATTTAAATTCGGACGCCATCCGCCCTGGGCTATACAACGAACTGAACCGGGTAGCCCAGGTGCTGAATAATTATCCGCAGACCACCATCCGTGTCGAAGGCCATACTGACAGCAGCGGATCGGCCGCCTATAATCAAACTCTCTCTGAGCAGCGAGCCATGAGCGTCAAAAATGCTCTTGTACAGCGCGGCGTGGACTCTTCCCGAATCATTGCAATTGGTTTTGGTAAAAATTCCCCCATAGCCGACAACAGCACCGAATTTGGGCGTCAGCAAAATCGCCGTGTAGAAGTACGTATTAATCCCTCAGGACAATACTAGAGCATTCTAACTTTGAAATGCTCTATGAGTCGAGCGAAGTGAGGTCCTGCTGCCAAGCCGGGGTAAACGCAATTCACTTGTGGCCGTGCCTCCCGACTGGCGTCCTAAAGGACGTGCCTGTTCTCTAAGTCACCTGCCTTGTCCGTTTCTCTTGGCAGGAGTAATTGTACCTGGCAGGACGTTGTAGTCAAATAAACCGATATGTTCGAATGTAAGCAAAAAAGAAAGGAGGCATTATGCTTTTATCCAAATCTTACATATTCTCTTTTGTCATACTGATTTTATTTACTTTAACAAGTTGTTCCTGGGTCGGTGAAACCGCCGGAAAAGCAAAAGCCGGGGTAGAAAACGCAATTAGTGATACAAAAGAGGGATATCACAAAGGTTATGAGGAAGAAAAGGAAGCCACTATTTAGTCGATTTCCCCTTAAAAAATTCCACCCTATGCGAGCATAATACTTCAATACTTTTTACTCTATCCTAATAGAACAAACTGAATGAAGATAAGGTCAACAGTATACTATTAAAACATAAGAAAGTCCGGAAAGCTAATAATCTTAGCTTTCCGGACTTTCTAAAAAAGACGGCGATGACAGCCTTGCGTCGCTCGGTATAAGTGCAATTTCTTGCCGCTGTTAAGCGGCGAAGCGATGCGCCTTTAACTTTGAAAAGTGGCGTAATTCAAAGATTATCTGCTTTAGAACCTGCATCATTCAATGCGGTAATTTTTTACCCTTGGCCAGGTGTTCTTGAAGTAAAGCGGAAATTTTTTTGAGACTCCCTGTCCGGGAGACAGTTTAATCCAAAAGGCGATCCTCAAAAAGAGGATCGCCTTTGTATTTATAGGGGGAGAAAACTCCCCGCTATTCAGAATGGATAAGTTTTACTTACCAGTATCAAAAGGCACGGTGACGAAGAAACTGTCGCCCCGGCGGAGAACCTGGAACATGACCGCGCCGCGCTCCTTGGCTTCCTTTTCCAGGATGCCACGCAGCTCTTCAGCATTGGTCACTTCATTAAGGTTGGCGGAGCGGATGACATCGCCGCCGCGCAGACCAGCCTTGTCGGCAGGGCTACCGGGCTTCACCTTGACAATGAGCAGACCCTTAGTATCGACGGGCAGGTCTAGGGAACGTGCATCTTCCTTGGTCAACGGGCGGACGTTCAGGCCGAGGGCGATACCGCTTTCCGCTTTGCTTTCTTCCTGCTGAATACCGCTCTGGGCACGCTCTCCGAGCACAACAGTCTTTTGCAGTTCCTTGCCGTTGCGCATCACGGTGACGGTAACTTCCGTACCAGGCTTGAGTTCTGCAACACGACGCAGCAGCTCTGCAGAATCCTTTACGGAGTTCTTGCCCACACGGACGATGACGTCACCTGCCTTGAGTCCACCCTTATCTGCGGGTTCATCCTTGGTGACGGAGCCGATGAGTGCGCCCTGCGCGTCCTTCAGACCCAACGCCTTGGCCACATTTTCGTCCACATCCTGAATGGCGACGCCCATCCAACCGCGGCTGACCTTTTTGCCTTCCTTCAATTCTTCGACAATTTTCATTGCCAGATTACTGGGAATGGCAAAACCGATCCCCTGACCGCTGGCTACAATAGCGGTATTAATGCCGATTACTTCGCCGTCCATATTGATCAGCGGTCCGCCACTGTTGCCGGGGTTGATGGAGGCATCGGTCTGCAGGAAGTTATCAAAGGGGCCTGAATGGATGTCGCGTCCCTTAGCGCTCAGAATTCCGG
>JAEXGX010000077.1 GCA_023450535.1 Pseudomonadota bacterium
CCCGGGAGGGCATGACCATGGTGGTCGTCACCCACGAGATGGGCTTTGCCCGCGAGGTGGCGAACCGCGTGGTGTTCATCGACGAGGGCGTTATCATGGAGGAGGCCGCCCCGGCGGAGTTCTTCGGAAGCCCCAAAAACCCGCGTTTGAAGGATTTTCTCGGTAAGGTGCTGTAAAGCGCCCGGAAAACAAGTGCAAAAAACAGCGCCGCCCTGTGAGCAGCGCCGGATAAGACAGCTTTTATGCAGAAACGGTGTAACTCTGTAAAATGGGTCACACCGTTCTTTTTTCAATAGGGCGCTTTCTTTTTGTTGCGGCATGTGAAAGCGCCGCGGCCTTTAAAGTGGATACTTCTGCCGTTTTGCAGGAACGCGGTTTTCTCTCGCTTGGAAAACAAACACCTGAACAAACCGTTTCTTCATCCAATTGTATTATCGGCCGGGGTATGCGGCAGCGAAGCGCTTTATCCATTGCTCGGAGTCTCTGCCGGTTTGTTTTCAATTTTATTATTTAATTCTTTATAGGTCATCACAATTACAATCAAAGACAAAACGGCTGTTAGAAGGTCAGATACAGGCATGGAATAAAGCACGCCGTCAAGACCGAAAAACATCGGGAGAACGATGGCAAAGCCAACGCCGAAAATGATCTCACGCACCATAGAAAGCATGGTGGAGGCGCCTGCCTTTCCCATAGCCTGCAGAAAAATAAAGGCCGCTTTGTTTACACAGGCAAGAACAATGAACACAAGGTATGTTCTGAACGCCTTGACTGCGAATTCTGTATAGTAGGCGCTCTCATTTGCGGCACCGAAAATATTGATAATGGCTTTCGGGAAAAATTTGACAATGACAAATCCAAGCGCACCTGTTGCCGCCTCGGCGATCAGAAGTATTGTAAACAATTTTTTTACACGCTGTTTCAGGTTGGCGCCCATGTTAAAGCCTACGATTGGGATGCAGCCCGCCGCCATACCTACAACAATAGAAATTACAATTTGGAAAAACTTCATTACAATGCCCACGACCGCCATAGGAATCTGTGCATATTCCGCCTGGCCGAAAACAGCGTCTGCTGCGCCGTACCTACGAAGCATATTGTTGATGGCAGCCATAGCCGCGACAAGTGAAATCTGGGAAAGAAAGCTGCAAATGCCAAGATTTATTGTTTGAATGATAATTTTGCCGTCAGGCTTGAAATCTGATTTTGAAATTTTGATGATTTTTGTATGAAACAGATACCAGGCTGCAAACGCCGCAGCCGCAATCTGCCCGATCACCGTTGCGATGGCTGCACCCGCCATTCCCATTTGGGGGCAGCCAAGCAAGCCGTAAATCATAATCGGGTCGAGAACGACATTGATTGCCGCACCGGAAACAGTCGTGACCATTGCGAATTTGGGGCTGCCGTCGGCACGAATGATGGGGTTCATCGCCTGCCCGAACATATAAAATGGAATGCCGAGTGAGATCCAAAAGAAATATTCCTGGGAATTCTTAAAAGTTTCCGCGTTCACAGTACCGCCAAGCATAGCAAGAATCTGGTTCGCAAAAACCAGATATATGGCCATGAGAGCCATGCTTAAGATAATTATCAGAAGAATGGAGTTCCCCACGCTTTTTGAAGCGCCCTGCGGCCTGTTCTTCCCAAGGCAGATGCTTACAAAAGCACAGCAGCCGTCCCCAATCATAACAGCGACGGCGAGCGCAATCACAGTAAGGGGAAATACAACCGTATTTGCGGCGTTGCCGTAAGAGCCCAAATAATCAGCATTTGCGATAAAGATCTGATCGACAATGTTATAAAGCGCGCCGACAAGCAGCGAGATGATGCAGGGGATAGCATATTTTTTCATTAGTTTGCCGACCTTTTCAGTGGCGAGAAATGCGCTGCTTATATCTTTCATTTTTTTAAGAGCCTTCTCTAATTGGACAAAAAAATAATGCGTAAGTCCAGAATGTCTGTGAGTTTTCGTGAAGAATGAGAAAATGTGGAACGGCCTGGAGTTTTGAGTGCAAGAACCCGCAAGAACCCGCAAAACGGCCTCACAAAGCGGTTTTTTGATGCATAACGGTGGCTGCAAAACGCGCAATTCTGCAAGAAACTGAAAACTGTCACTGAAAAATTTTGGGGCCGATTTTGGCCCCTTTTCCATTTTCGGGGGAGCAACGCCGAGGGAGTTTAAACGGGCATTTAAACCACCTTTAAACACGCTTTAACAGCAGCACTAAAAAAGTGCCAAAAACCGCATAGAACTGCGAATTTAAACGATATTTAAAGAAACCTAAACACAAGCCTTAAAAAGACAAAAGAAACCGCTTCAGAGAAGGGATATTTTCCTCTCTGAAGCGGCTTTCTTTTATTTTTAATGCGACAATGCTGTCGCATTAAAAGCAACATGTCGTATTAAGGAAAAATGCGGGATTACAGGATTATTGATAATGAATACCACTAATATTGTGTCGCATTAAAATATGGATTTTAGAACCATTCGGGGTCTAAAATACCTATCACTTTTCCGTTCACGCGCATGTCCTCTTTCATGGGAATCGGCTTGTACTTTTTGTTGAGGGAAAGGAGCACACCGTTCCCCAGCTTTTTGATGTATCCCAGCCCGTCCATCGTTACGACAACGATATCTCCCGGCTCTGCTGGTTCAAAGTTCACTAGGGCAATATCGCCATCGTGGAATTTTGGCTCCATGCTGTCCCCAGAGACTGGAACGGCGAAGGCTGTGCGGCGGATCAACTCGTTGTCCTGCACCAGATATTCTGTAAAGGATTCAGGCCCCAGGTATACTCCCAACCCGGCGGCCGACGGCTGCTCCGAAACCTTCAACGGAGTCATGTTTGGAAAGTCTATTGTATTATCTTCCGGCTTGTCAAGCGCTTTTTTAGCTGGTGCGCGTTGAGGAAATTTAATAACTACTTTAGGTTCCTTTTTCGAGGCGATTGCTGCGTCCAATATATTTACTACTGTATGCTTCCACACATCATCTACAAGTCTGTATTTTTTTACAAGCGTCTCCATCTCTTCAGTCGTTGCATGATACTCATAATGTTCACGCATCTCGTCCTGAAAGATGAAGTTAGCATCGACTTTTAAAGTCTCCATGATTTTGCTTAGTATGGTCATATTAGGCTCGCTTTTACCGGTTTCATATCCTGTAATAGTTGTTTTTGCACACCCGACAAGTTTACCTAATTCCTCTTGCGTCAACCCTGCGCGCTTCCGAGCCTCACGCAAACGCGTATCATATGACATGGTAATCACCTCTTAGCCCAATTATACCGACATATAAATGAAACAGTCAATAAAAAGTTTGAGAAACTAGAACTAATCAATTAAAAACCGTTGACAAGTTCTAGTAACTCCACTATACTAAAAATAGTTCGAGATTCTCCACCAAAAAAGGAAGTGAAAGCATGAGTGCCAAGAGATGCGCCGGTAATGAGCCAGTCTCATCCAACATTCTTCGCATCATTCAAGAAAAAGGCTATAAGCAATGCGCAGTAGCAAAAAAAGCAGGATATTCAAAAGCTGTGTTCTGCAATATTGTAAATGATTATCGAGTTATTCGGCCTTCAGATATTCTAAGAATTGCAGACGCGCTCGGGGTTGCTCCGGATGAATTACTTCAATTAAACAACCGAGGGGCCTAACATATGAACTTCCACTACGAACTACGGAAAAGCAGCTGCCGGAAGGAACTGAAGCGCCGGACCGGCCGGAGCCTGGACATTCTGGAAGTGCGGAGGCACGAACTGACGGCAGCATGTTCCCCCAAGTGGGCGCCGTGCCGGATTCGGTACTATCCGGGCGTGGGCCGCATCTACGTCACCGGCCCGGCGGGACAGCACATCGGCTGGGTGGATACGCTGGCGGATGCACTCTATGAACTGGCCAACGCCGATACAAGCCAAGTATTGCCCGGAAACGGGCTTTTAAACGGAAAGGAGCCAATGCAATGAAAAAGTATCAACTGACCGGCCAACCCATCTATGTTGGCGAGATTTACAACCACAACGGGGACCTGTACCGGGTGGAGAGTTTCGACGAAGGGTACACCGAGCCGAAAGTAACGCTGCGACGCATCAAGGACGGGACGATCTTCGACGTAGAGGCCCCGGCCCTGTTCCTGACGCCAACGGGCGTGCAGCTCCTGTGGCCGAGGGAAGTAAACTGTTTCTGCTCCACGATGGAGCAGGCAGTCTGAAGGAGGACTTCCCGATGAACGAGTTAAAAGGCAATTTTAAGGCCGCTTATGATGTGGTAAAACGCGCGGAGCGCTGCGTGCTCCTTCGCAGCAAGGCGGCGAACCCGTCACACACTTACGCCGTGGGCGATGTGGACAGCAACGGCCTTGTATTCGGCCTTGTGCTGAAAACAGACCCAGAGGCAGCCGTGCGGGAGTTCCGCACACGGTCTTTCCCGAGCTGGTCGCCCTGGAATACATCCAGGGCTTGACACGCCCCGAAAAGTACGGAACATAGAAGCCGAAACGGCCCGGTGGGCCGTCTGCCGGGACTGGCCGCCCGGCACTGACGATGGCAGGCCAATAAAAAAGCCCGCGCGGGGCGGGCGGAAAGGGAAAACGAAATTGAAGAGAGAATTACATGCGGACAATGCATGCGCATACAGTATCACGGATTATTTCTTTGGGAAGCCCACTCCGCAGGTAACTCAAATTTCTTTTGAATTGCCTTACCACGGTTGGTGCAGATTGAGAGAAACAGATGAGTGGTGGCATCTGCTGGCAGTTGTTGCAAATTTTCAAAAAGAACGAGGGCTGTTGCAGTCGATAACGGAGACAAATGGATTGGAAATGAAGATGAATATTCCGACCGAGAGGCAATAACCTTATCTCCTTGTAATTGTCTGCTGGATGAAATTAAAGTTGGCTGCGGCGTACAGTTATAGCTCCCTTCCTTCATATGCAAAACAAACCTATCTACAGAAATAGGGAGAGATGAACGATTTTCCAAAAGCAAGTAAATATAGACTATATCGGCATAGGACTTAATTTGAAGTATTTTCCCTCTCAAATTTTTGTGACGTGCGGCAAACGCCATGACCCATGAAGAAAAAGACATTATAAAGCCTGCAACCGCGATCCAAAAAGTAATTAAGTCTCTATTTTCAAAAAAACAGTTCCACCATTCTAACATTGTTATCACCTTCGTATTCAAACTGGGCGGCGCTGCAACGCCGCCCTCACCAACAGAATACCACAAACGGGCCGCTGAGGCCAGAAAGGATAAAGACATGAACAAAGACAAGCTCACAGGCGTTGAGAAGAGCATCCACGCCGCCGTAGAAACGTTCCAGAAGAACCTGTGCCGTGAAATGGCGAAACGCCTTGATGAGGGCAAGCTCATCCTTGATATGGAGACGGAAGTCTCCTTTACTACGGCGAACGTGGACGAATTTATCGAGGAGCAGATCCAGGAGCTGTGCGGCACGCTGAAGCCCATGGAAGAAGCCCTCGGCGCAGATACCGCGCAGAAAATAGAGGATGAATTCGCAGAACGTATGCGCCGGCAGCTGCGGGAAGACCTTATCCCCAACGAAAAGACACTGGCTGCGCTGCGCAAGGGCGTGCTGGAACACGGCGTTCCCGATGGGCTGATGATAGACGACGGTGAGAAGGTGCGGCCGTGCCGGCGCGGCGGGCCGATGAACAGCAGAGGCAAGATGGTGGAACGGCTGATGCGTGACCTTGAAGCTGCGGGCGCTCCGGTGGAGGTTTTCAATGGAAAAAGCGGCGCGGAGATCATGGATGAGCTTGTGAAAATCCTTAAGATGTACAATAGCCCTCTCAAAATGGCGAAGGAGACCCAGAGGCTCCTCCATGACCTGACCAGGAAGGACGAAAAATTGTCATGAACGACTACGAAGAACTGATGCAGGCTGCGGAGCCGCTGCGCAGGTACCTGGAAGCCCATTGCGGGCTGACAACAGAGATACTGGTATCCCGCGACCGGGTGGACGTTCTGCGCTGCGAGTTCGGCATCCCGTTCAGCCGGACAATACCGGACACAGAAGAATAGCCGAAACAGCCCTGTGGGGCTGTCGTGCGGGGGCTGACCGCCCCGCGCCTGACGACGGCAGGTCGTTGGAGTAAAGGTAGGTGAGTTTTTTTGGAAACGATGCTCAAACCAAGTCAAGTCGCTTCTCTGATGGGAGTTGACGTACGCACTGTACAGAGACGCGCAAAATCCGGGAGTTTAACGTGTGAAATTCAAAGCAATGCCAAAAATCGACCGGAATACATTTTTCCGCTTTCGACACTTCCGAAACATGTACAGGAACGATACTACGCTCGGCATAGCCTGACGCTGAGCACGCCGGAAAAAACAGCGCTTCAGAAAGTGAAGCCGTCGCCCGTGCAGCGTCCGCTGGACAGTTACACGGATGCGGAACGGAAGGAGATTGGTTTTTGGCGGGATGTCGTAGACCAATGGATGTTCTACCGCAGCCAGCCGGGAAAGCCTCTGAGCGAGCTTGACGCAAAGTTCGTCCGGCACATGCGCGTGGAAAACCCCGGACAGGAGCTGAGCGTGGCCACGCTGTACCGGAAAAAGAAAGCGCTGGAAGAGGGCGACCTGAACAGCGTGATCGACAGGCGCGGAAAGGCCCGTAAGGGCAAAACGGACATGCCAGAATATATAAAAAAGGCGTTTCTGTACTACTACCTCGTGGACGGCGGAGAGGGCCATGCGTATTCCATCACCAAGTGCATGGAATACACGGAAAAATGGGCGGAGAAAAACGCGGTGAACGCGCTTCCGCTACCCTCGTACAGCAGCTTTTACCGCATGGCGATGGATGTGCCGGAGGCTGTGCGCATCCTGATGCGCGAGGGTGAGCGCGCGTACTACAACAAGGCCAGCGTGTATACCCGCCGCGACTATGAAAGCATCGCCAGCAACGACTGGTGGGTGGGCGATACGTATACCTGCGACACCCTTACACTGGGGCCGAACGGCAAACCGCACCGCCCCTATCTCACAGCATGGGTGGATGTGCGCAGCGGCATTTTCGTCGGCTGGTATATCAGTTTCGGCGGCAACAGCAGCCAGAACTCCATCTATGCGCTGCGGCGCGGGTGCCTGGCGCATGG
>JAEXGX010000084.1 GCA_023450535.1 Pseudomonadota bacterium
GAGCATTACCGCCCCCGGCTGGAAGTCATCTACCCCGACGACTGGCCGCGCCGTCAGCAGGGTTTGGAGGAACTTTCCACCATTGCGGCGGGGTACGATGATCTGGGAGCCTTTATCGGTGATCTGGCTCTGGAAAGTCCGGAAGAGGACGATGCGGATGCGGATTTGCGCCGCCGGGTGGTGTTGTCCACCGTTCATTCGTCCAAGGGGCTGGAGTGGTCCGCCGTGCTGGTGCTCGATCTGGTGGAAGATCGCTTTCCTTCCCGCCACGCCCTGGCCCGTGCCGACGACTACGAAGAAGAGCGCCGCCTGATGTACGTGGCCTGTACGCGTGCCAAGGACAGTCTGGATCTCTTTGTGCCCATGAGTCTGTACAGCCGGAGCGCAGGCGGGCAGGAACCCGCGACCCCCAGCCCCTTTGTGCGCGAGCTGCCTCTGGACGATATGGACGAATATTATGAGACCTACGGCGGAGCTATGGCCCTGCGCAGGGCGGAAGGCAAGTCCGGTTCCGCGTTGCCGTCGCTTGCCGCTTCACTGGCCTCCCCGCGTGATTCTGCCATATTGCCCGGAGCAACCTTTTCTCCGTCCTCCCGTTTTTTGCCGCCGGTACGCCGGACGGAGCCGGACAATATCTGGGATGAAGGCGCGGACGAGCTGTTTGATGAAGACGGCAATCCTCAGCCCCGCGCTCCCCGGCGTACTCTTCCCGGCGAAGGCCGCACCGCACGGCGGGAAGCCCGCCTCGCCCGCGCAACGGCCAGAACCTCCCATGATCCGGATGCGGAGTACCTGGCGGATATCGCCGCGCACCCGGACAGGGAGGAGGTTCCGGATCGCCCGGCCTTTGTTGCTCCGGAGCTATTCGGGGGGGCGCCTGCAAGCGGCGGCAGCGACTGTTCCGGCCCGGCGGGAAAGCTTGGCTTCTGCCGTCACCGGGTTTTTGGCCGGGGCAAGATTGTGGAGGCACTGCCTCCGGACAAGTTCCGGGTCAACTTTCCCGGCTTCGGGCTGAAGGTCATTCTCGCGGCCTATCTGGCCATGGAGGATTGAGCATCGGGCGGAACCGGTATGGGATTATGCCTCTGGCGGCAGTGCGCTGATGAGGACTTCACTGCGGGAGAATACGTCAACGGACAGCAGACGCATCCTGCGGGAAGTGTCGTTCCGACATCCTCCGCAATGCCAACTTCAGTGGCAGAATTCTGTGCTGTCATAATGCCAACTTTAGTGGCAAAGTTTGCGTTATTATATTCCGGAAGACGCTCATAATAAATAGCTTGTGTGCACAGATGGCGGACGTGGCGGTATGGTACGGATTTTGCTTTTGCTCGCCGTGGCCGGAGGGGAATGACGCTGTTCTGCGTTTGACAGGGCGTGTTCATAATGGAATTTTGTCGGAAAAAAGGATGTTGACATGAAACAGCCTGCAAATTTTGAAGAGATATTGGCCGGTCTTTCCGCCGCACTGGAGTGCGGTCCCTTGCGGCCGGATGAGCGGGGACGGGTGTTGTTCGGTCTGGATGAAGACATGGGCGCGGCGCTGTTTATGGAAGAAGACGAGGATTCGGGCCTGAGCGCGGTTGTGGCCTGCATCGTCGTCGGGCGGCCCGACTCTGGGGACGCCGAGCTGCTGCATGATCTGCTGTGCGCCAATTACATGTGGTCGGCTTCCGGCGACGGAACGCTTGCCATTGACGGGGAAAGCGGGTTGCTGGTCGTCCACCGCATGATGGAGCTTCCCATGTCTCCGTCCGCCTTTATTGACCTGTTTTCCTCTCTGGTGGGCTCCGCGCGGTATTGGAGGGGCAGGCTGAAGCCGGAAACGGGAAGCGTGGAATTGTCCGGAAGCGCCGGGATGCTGCGGGTCTGATGTTCTTTTCCGGAATTATTATCAAAAATTTTTTTAAGGTGCCCCGCCGCCGAAACGGCCGGGAGTGTGAAAGGCTTGAGGGGGTCCGGCCTGCCGCAAGGAGGATGTCATGTCACAGGTAGGATTGCATACGACGTTGCATACGCCGCTGCTGTCACCCGCTGACGCGGGAGAAGGGCATGGCGCGGCAGGAATAGGAAGCTCCCGCGCCGCCGCGGCTGACGCCGGAGCGCTGACTATGCCCCGTGAAGCGGGGGAGCGGGCGCGTCAGAATATGCCCCCACCTGATCGGCGTCTGACCGGAGCCGCCGGACCAGGGCCGGAAACCTTCCTGAGCAGGGCTGGGCGCTGGTTTCGTGAAGGATCTATGGGGTCGCGGGCCGGACTGCCCGAAACTGTCAGCGTCAATATGCCGGGAGGGGGAGCGGTGGAGTTCTCCGGCAAAAGCCTGGCGGGCATGATCAAATCTTTGCCCCGTCTGGATCGCGCCGCCGCGCGGGAGAATCTCACGGCGAACCTGGAGGCACGCCTTGAGCACGGGTTCTCTCTGCTGGAGGCCATACAGGGAGGGGTGGAACTGCCCGCGCCGGGAGCGCAGGATGTGGCGGATATCATGCTTTTTATGGAAGCGCGGGCCCAGGCGTCCGGCAACGGATTCGCTGAGGGGGCGTTCAGCATCGAGGACGCCAACGGCCGTCTGGCGGCGTTTCTCAACCGTTGCCCGGAAAAATACCAGCGTAGTTCAAGCCATCTGAATGACACGCAGGGAGCACGGGTGGACGGCCACCGCAATACCCATCGCGGTATCGATATGCCGGGTGGTACGGGCGGTCTTCCGCACGGACACTCTACGGTGCTGTTCGGGGTCATTCCCGGCGGAGAGGGCGGCGTGCCGGCCCGACGCCTTTTCCTTAAGGCCGAATCCCACGGTTGCCGCATGAATACTCTTTCGGGAAGAGAGCATGCCGCCGGGCGGGATGGCGTGCCGGATCGCCCGAAGCGGGCCTCGGATCTGTTCAGCGCCATCGGGCACGGTCTGAGCTTCATCCAGACCAGAGGCCAGGGCAGTGCGGCGGGCAGCCGCAAGGAGCGTATTCCCGACGGGCTGAGGAATGCCTGGAAGACGCTGCAGGAAGGCGCGAAAGGCGATGAGGCGCTGCTTGCCCTGCTGAAGAGCGGAAATCCTTTGTCCAAGAGCGGCGGCGTGCATGTGATGCTGGCCAATATGCGTGAAGCACTGCGCAATCCCCCTGCCGGGCATACCCGCACTGAACTGGCGGAAATGTTCCGTCCCGTGCGGGAGGCTCTTGGCGGCTTGAGCGAGCTTTCCCATCTTGAATCCCGCATCGGCAACGAGGTCATGTTCGACATGGATGAGCTCATGGCGCCGCTTGATCCGCAGACTGCCGGAGCGACAGGTTCATTTGGCGGAATTCTGGCCGATACAACGCGGGAACTTGCCGCGCGGTGGGGGTTGCCGGATATTCCACTGACCGGAGCGGATCAGGAGGTCATGAAGGCGCGTATTGCCGATTTGGCCTTTAACGGCGCGGGCAGTGAGGAAGGCCCGGCCGCCCTGACCCGTGAAATGATGGAGCGGATTACATCCTCCGTGATAAACGACTACGTGGGCAATCTGGCCGAAATCGCGGCCGGAGCCCGGCCGCCGCGTGTGGAATCCCCTGTTTCCATGAGCGACTGCTTCCGGAACGTGGGCGCGCGGCTGTGCGAAAATACGCCCTACTTCGGGGGACTGGTCGAGGATCTGGTGCTGGCCGGGCGGGCCTGCCGCTTTCAGGCCGCCGAGCGGGCAGGCAATATCGGCGAGGCGGGGAGCACAAATTACGAGGCCGCTATTCAGGCTCAGGTTAAGGAACTGGTGGACCAGCTTGATGACTGGCAGCTCCAGCGCCTGCAGAGCAATCTGGCCAATACCGGCATACGGGACGGGTTGAATGCCCTTTTCACACAGACCACAGCCTTTGGCCCGGATCTTGTCAGTACCATGGCCGTCAACGATTGCGCCGGGGCGCTGGCCATTGCCGAAACGCTGGCCGAAGCGGCCCGCCAGGCTTGCACGGAGCGGGGCCTGGAAGTGAAAGCCGCGCATTCCGCCCCGTTGGCTTCCGGCCCGGCGGATATTTCCGTGGAAGACATGGCCGGGCGTGTCCGTCAGGCGGCACAGGAGCATGTGGATGCCCGTATGAACGCCGCAATCGGCCAGCTTGCGAATTGCCGCAGTGCGGAAGATGCGGATGCGTTTATGACCGCGCTGACCCGACTGCGTACAGATTGCCTGGGGCCGTCGCCGCGCGGGCGAGAGCTTCAGAAATTCGAGAGCATGTTTCACGAAAGCCTCGCCCGTCAGGTGAGTTCCATGACCAATCAGCAGCTTCTGGACGCGTTTCGCGGCCTGAGTTCCACCGGCATTCTGCATGCCCGTATCAGCTCTGACAAGGACCCTGCCACATGGGGCTCCAGCGCGCTTGGCGACCTGAATGAAATAGAAGGGCTGGTCAACATGGAAATCGCGGATCGTGTCACGGCCAATGCTTCGGGCAAGGCGGCGGACGGCGATATCAGCGCGGCCACGCTTCACATCATGGCCGAGGCGGATCGAGTGGCTTCCTGGAAGGATTTGAACCTTCAAAGCGATTATTATCTCCAGACCGGAGAAGGGCCGTATCTGAATATCAGCGCCGGGGCCGCCGCCGCGCTGCGCACGCCCGGGGCGGCTCCGCTCAGCGTGGATACCTTTGTGGATACCCTGCGGCGCTCGGATTTGACCATCAACATCGATCCGGAAATTTTCTTCGGAGCCG
>JAEXGX010000101.1 GCA_023450535.1 Pseudomonadota bacterium
CGTTAGATGACTGCCATTAACATGCTCTAATATATGGCTGCCAGGCTGCTCGGATCATGCCCACAAATAAAAGTCTTGGAAAGGATGGGGGCACGGGGGGAAGGAAAACTTTCTGAAGAAAGTTTTCCTTCCCCCCGCAAAATTCCCTATTCTTCCTCCCGGCTTTCTTTCATGCTTTCGTGCCAGGCGGCCATAGCCGCGTCCAGAGCGCCAGAAGGCAGTTTACGCCCGGTCAAGGACTCCACGGCCCATTGCAGCGCATGCAGTCCAGCCAGAATATCGGCCCAGTCCACCCAGCCCATATGGGCAAGCCGCAAGGTTTCATCCTTCATGGGAGCCTGCCCGGTGCTCATGATCACGCCCAGTTCCGCCGCCTTTTTCGTCACGGCGGAAGAAGCCAGCCCCTCGGGCATTTTCACGCTGGTCAGGCCAAGGGTATAGTGATCGGGCGCGAACAGCTCCAGCCCCATGGCGGAAACACCCGCCCGAGCCATGGCGGTCAACCCTCGCTGCTTGGCGTACAATTCGGGCAAGCCGGCTTCAAAGAGCATACGCAGCGCCTCACGCAATCCGACAATCAGACTGATCGGAGAAGTGAACAACGTCTGGCGCTTGTTCAAGACCATAGCTTTTTCTTGCAACAAATTGAAATAGAAGCAGGAAGGAGCGATGCCTGCAGCCCGTTCCCAGGCCCGCGCGGAAAGCGCAAGCAAGGAAAGCCCCGGAGGAACCATCAGGCCTTTTTGCGAACCGGTGATCAGGCAGTCCAGCCCCCATTCGTCCATGGGCGTGGGCGCTATGCCCACAGAAGAAATGCCGTCCGCCACCAGCATGACCTCGCGATGCCGGGTCAGTTCCGCGATTTCCCGCACCGGATGCTGCACCCCCGTGGACGTTTCCGAAAGCTGAATCAGCACGCCCCGGATCGCCGGATCGGCGTCCAGCGCCGCCGCCACACGCTCCGGAGCAATGGCCCGCCCCCAGGGCGCGGACAGCGTAACCACCTCAAGTCCGCGCATGACGGCGATTTCCGCCCAGCGTTCGCCGAATTTTCCCGCTTCGGCCACCAGCACCTTTTCACCCTTTTCAAACAATCCGTGAACGGCGGCGGTCATGGCTCCCGTACCGGAACAAGACAGGGGCAATACCACCTGTTCCGTGCCGAACAGACGGCGCAGCATGCCCTGCGTCTCTTCCATGATGGACATGAAGTCGGGTTTGCGGTGGTGGATCATGGGTTCCGCCATGGCCAGCCGTACGCGGTCGGGAATGGGGGTAGGGCCAGGAGTGAGCAAACGAGTGGAGAGCAATTTCATGACGGCCTCCGAGGCAGTGATTAGAGCGTTTCAACTTTCAAGATGTTTGCCGGCCAAAACCCCATGTTCTGACCCGCAGGTTTCACGCCTGCTCCGGCGTCGCGCGGAGTCTGGTTACACTCGACTCCGGAAGCAACTTCAAAGCGAAACGGCTCTAATCCGCCTGGAAAAGAAAGGTTTTGAGATACGCCGTTTCCGGCATGGAGGGGTGGATGGGGTGATCCGGCCCCTGAAATCCCTGGTGGATGAGACGCAGGTGCCTGCCGCGCCGTCCCGCCGCGCGGGCGACGATCCGCAACAGTTCACCCGCTTCCAGATGATGCGAACAGGAACAAGTCATGAAAAAGGCGCCGGGCCGCACCAGATCGAGGCCCAGTTCATTGATGCGCCGATAGGCTTCCAAACCTTGTTTCGCATCCTTGCGGCGCTTGATGAACGCCGGAGGATCGAGGCACACCACATCGAAATTCCGGCCTTCGCGGCGCAACTCGGCCAGCAACGTCAGTCCGTCGCCCTTCAGTGCCTCTGTTTCGCCCAGACCGGCTCCAGTCGCGTTGCGGCGCGCGAAATCCAGCGCCGAGGCCGAAGCGTCAAGAAAGGTAACGCTCTTCGCCCCCCTGGCCGCAGCCAACGCGCCAAAGCCACCGGCATAGCAGAAAGCGTCCAGCACATCCGCATCCCGAGCCAGTTCGGCCAGTGCGGCACGGTTGGGCCGCTGGTCATAAAACCAGCCTGTTTTCTGCCCGCCGACCAGAGGAATACGGTAAAGCAAGCCGTTTTCCTCTATATCAATTTCCGGCGGGAAGGTGTTCATGTCCCCCCACAGGCTTTCCACCAGACGAGGCAACCCCTCCAGATCGCGCGCGGCGATGTCGTTCGCCAATATGCAGCCGGAAGGACGCAGCAGGCTCTGCAACAGATCCGCAAGTTCCTCGCGGTGACGCTCCATGCCCGCCGTGGTAATTTGAGCGGTCAACCATTCGCCATGGCGGTCTAGCACGAGACCGGGAAGAAAATCCCCTTCTCCGTGACACAGCCGGTAAAAGGGACGAGCAAAAAACTTTTCGCGCAGTGCCAACGCCCGTGCCAGACGCTCCCGCAAGAGTTCGGCGCACAGCGGCTTTTCCGCTTCCCGACTGACCAGCCGCGCCGCGATAAGCGACGCCGGGTTGACATACGCCGTGCCCAGCACACGGCCGTGCGCATCGGCTACCAGCACATCCTGACCCGGTTCAAACTCGGTCAACGGCGAACGCCGGACATCCACCTCATTACTGAACACCCACAAATGCCCGGCCAGAAGGCGGCGCTCCTCGCCCTTTCTGAGAAAAAGCGTCTCCATGTCATTTCCCCGCGCCGCCCGTCACAAGGGCAAGAATATCGTTTCCGAACACATACAGCCACACGCCCGCATTGGCGATCATGAGCACGAACACGGCGGCCGAGGCCATATCCTTGCCCGCCTTCACTCCGGGAGAATATTCCGTGGTGATGAGGTTGAACGCCTCCTCCAGAGCGGAATTCAGCAGTTCCCCAGCCATCACGGCCAGCCAGGTGCAAACGCAGAGCAACCACTGGCCAGGCCCCTTGCCCGTCAGCGCAAGCGCCGCGCAGAGCACTAGCAGCACAATACATTCCTGACGAAAGGCCGTGCTGCTTTTCAGTGCACAGGCCAGACCGGCCAGGGAGTAGCCCAGTGCCTTGAACAAGTGCCCTATGCCGTGAGACAGTGCGGGCGGCGTAGGTTTTACGCCGCGCTCAGCGGGCATGGCCGTCTTCGGATGTTTCGTTGCTGGAAGGCTGGGGAGGAAGCCCCAGTTCCACAGTATGGAACGCGGCGTCTTGAACCCCGTTAGCCTTGGGACAATCCGGCTGGAGGAAACAGATATCGCACGCTCCCCGGAAGGGAAAATGCGTCAACACGGCATAACGGCGGCTGAGCGTGGGGCCGTCTTCCTGATACGGTATACCCTCGGCCTCCAGCGCCAGACGCAGAGCTTCGGTAGGCCGGGGTGCGGGCGCGCAACCAGCGTCTTCCACTTCAGGCTCCACCTGATACACTGAGCACATGCACATGGTTTGAGCCAGAGCATTAAGACGAAAGCCGTCCGTGGCGGATTTTTTCCATGTATTATCTACTTCCGTTTCCACGTCCTCATCCAGCCAGATGAGGAGATAACGGATCTTTCCGGTATCCAGTTTCATGATATGCAAATGGGGCAACCAACGCTCCCAGGCGTCGGCAAGGTCTTCTATGACCTGCCCGCCAAGCCGGGTTTCCTGCAACAGGCCCAGCATGAGTTCCATATCGAAAATCGGTTTGACGGGGAGTATTTCTCTCGTGTGTTCGCTCATATTGGTCGGGGGGTAAGAAGTTGAAAATATAATTGTGACGTGCCGTCGCCAGCTCGTCAAGTGCAGGAAACTCTCCCTTTCCGGAATGACGGAAAGGCGTCAGCCTGCGCGCAGGCACACAATGCCACAAAAAAAGAACAAGGGTTTCCCGTCATTGACGGGAAACCCTTGATAGTGGCTGGTCGGAGCAGTCGGATTTGAACCGACGACCCCCTGCTCCCAAAGCAGGTGCGCTGCCAAGCTGTGCTATGCTCCGAATTATCGCGTCGCTTCGGCGACAGCGGATAAAGGGATGCCCGATCTAAAAAAATTTTGCAAGCATATCCTTTGATATATATAGTATACATATAATGGACATACCACAAGCGCCTTTCCTTGAGGATGTGAGAACATACCTTAACGTGCAAAAAGCATTATGCTCTACTCTGAATCGCTCGGTTATGCCTATGGCCCGGTATCAGTCGATCTGCGTTGAAAAAGGCCGCCCCCTTGCGGAAACGGCCTTCTGAACAGTTCAGCTTTGAAAACTAGCGCGCGATAACGTCAAAGTTGTCGCGGCGGTTCAGCGCCCAAGCTTCCGGGGTGTTGCCGGGTACGGCAGGACGTTCCTTGCCGTAGCTGATCATCTCAAGCTGCGAGGGGTTCACGCCCAGCATGACCAGGTAGTCGTATAC
>JAEXGX010000127.1 GCA_023450535.1 Pseudomonadota bacterium
GGTATACTACTCCCTGCACCCCCAATTATGACACTATGTTATAATTATGGGGGGCCGGGGGAGATTATCTCCCTGCCAGACCGGCTCGGTCCCGGCGGGGTGCGGGGCAGATCCCCGGTTTTTCAACACTCTGAGAGCTTGCTGACAAAGTCAGCAAGCTCGTGGGGCTGCGTCCCCCTCTAATCGAAGTGAGTTTCTATGTCCGAGACGCGGCCCGCTATTGCATTTTACGCATTCAGCCCACAGGGGCTGACCCTCGGTATGCGGCTGGCGCGAGACATGGAGGGCGATCTTTTTGCACCCGAGAGACTTTTGCGAATGACGGAAGAGGGCAAAACTTCGCCTTTTGCTCCTGAATTTGCGCCAGATGAAGCAGCAGCTCTGACATTCGGCGACATTGCCGCCCGGGAAGGTACGGCAGGTATGCTTCCCGGGCAGCGGGCCGGGTCGCCGGTCTGGCCGGTGCAAGGTTTTTCTTCCCTTTCGGATGTCATGGAAGAACAGTTTCATGCCTATCCCGCACATGTGTTCATCGGGGCAGCGGGTATCGCCGTGCGGGCTATTGCGCCCCATCTGAAAAACAAAACCGTGGATCCCGCCGTGGTGGTGTGTGAAATTCATGGACGCTTTGTCATCAGTCTGCTTTCGGGGCATGTAGGCGGAGCCAATGCGTTGACTCGCAATTTGGCAGCACGCACGGGAGGGGTTGCCGTGGTGACTACTGCCACGGACAGCGAGGGACTTCCTGCATTGGATGTACTGGCCGACATCGCTCATTGCCATGTGGCTGATCCTGAAAACCTCAAACTTGTTACGGCTGCTCTTCTGGCAGGGCGCAGGCCGGTACTTGTTGATCCAAGACATCTTCTGTCCCTTTCGCCGGAAGAACGAAGTTCTTTATTTCTGGAACGTGAAGAACTTGTTGACGCTGTTTCAGGAATACAGGAGCTTACGCCGCAGATCGTGGTGGGCGTTCATTCCGTGCCGCCTGCGCCGTGCCGCCTGAGACTTTATGCCCGCCGACTGCATGTGGGCATGGGATGGCGAAGGGGAGTTCCGGGGGAAATTTTGTTGCAGGGGCTGTTCTCTGCTTTGGATGCCGCAGGGCTGGCCCGAAATGCCTTGTCCGCCTTAGCGACATCGGATATCAAGAAGGATGACCCTGCCATTCGTTCGGTTGCTGCCGGGCTGGGACTTCCTCTGCTGTTCTTTTCTCCGGATGAACTTGCGGGCGTGCCCGTGCCGCACCCTTCGGCCAAGGCGTCTGAGGTATTGGGACGCGAGGGAATCAGTGTGGCGGAAGGAGCGGCATTGCTTTCTGCAGTCCGTGGATTTGGTGCATCTGTGCATGAAGTGCCGCGTCTGATTCTGCCCAAAGTCAGTAATGAAACTTATACGGTGGCCGTGGCTCTGGCATGAGGCCGAACGCTCACGCCCCGGCATGATGTGCGAGAGATGGTATGAATGATATTTTTTTACGCGTGGTGGGGCTGGGCCCAGGCGACACTTTTTTGTTGACGCCTCAGGCTCGCGCCGCGTTGGAGGAAGCCGATGTCATCGCAGGTTATTCTACGTATATGGAAATGGTGCCCGCCGAGCTGAAGGAAGGCAAGATTTGCCTTTCTACGGGAATGATGGGGGAGGTTGAGCGTTGCCGGCAGGCCATTGACGCCGCGTTGGAGGGTAAACGGACGGCTCTGGTTTGTTCCGGTGATCCAGGCATATACGCCTTGGCCGGACTGGTGCTGGAACTGCTGGAAGGGCAAGGACTTGCGGAACGGCTGGCGGTGGAAATCGTACCGGGCATTCCGGCCCTGTGTGCAGCTGCCGCTCTGTTGGGCGCGCCTCTGACGCATGATTTCGCCTGTGTAAGCCTGAGCGATTTGCTTACGCCGTGGGAGCTTATCCATAAAAGATTGGAAGCCGCGCTGGGAGCGGATTTCGTGTTGGGTATCTATAACCCCCGTTCGCGCAGGCGAACAACTCAGATGGAGGAAGCTCTGCATCTTGCGCTTTCTCTGCGTGAACCGGAAACCCCTGTGGGATTGGTGCGGCAGGCATTCCGGCCGGAGCAGCGTGTACGCGTCATGAGCCTGGCCGAGCTGGACCCTGCTGAGGTGGATATGCTTTCCATTTTGATCATCGGCAATTCCAGCACCAGGATCATGGAAGATGGACAAGGGGTGCGCATGCTTACCCCGCGTGGCTATGCCGGAAAATACCGGCTGGACTGAGCAGCTCTTCTCAAACGACTGTGTACTTTCTCTTATTCCATTTCTCAATAGAAACTGCGTTTTTATTGAGAGACAAGGCACGAAAAATGTGCGTTTAACTGCGCGGCAACGCCTTGACCTACTTGCATTTTGGGGTCACCAGCTTGCACTGGCTCCACATTCTAGTTCCAGTATTTTTATACTGGAATTACACCAAGCCATTTCTGTGTGTCAGGGGCATTTCCATGTCGAAATATCCTGATTCCGTATAGAGTTTTCTTATCAAGGGCATTTCAGGGGCACTTCATGCGCGCGCGGGATAACAGCGGTTTGAATACGGTAACAGTTATCGGTATTGACCCTGGCTCTCAGGTAACGGGCTGGGGCGTCGTGCGGGAACGTTCCGGCGTGCTGGAACTGGTGGCTTGCGGCGACATCCGGGCCAAAGGGGAGGATTTTCCTGAGCGTCTGGCCTGCATCTATCACGCGCTATGTAAGGTGCTGGAGAAATGGAAGCCGGAAGAGGCCGCCGTAGAACAGGTGTTCACATCCAAGAATGTATCCAGCGCATTGAAGCTGGGACAGGCCCGTGGCGTGGTTATTGCGGCCTGTGCGGCCCATGCCCTGCCTGTACAGGGCTATGCGCCTACCTTGGTGAAAAAGTCGCTGGTAGGGAATGGCCGGGCGGAGAAATCACAGGTGGCGTTCATGGTTGGCCAGATACTCGGCTATTCTACCGACAATTGGGTGCCGGATACCACAGACGCGCTGGGCATTGCGATTTGCCACCTGACAATGCGCCGTTATCAGCGTCTGACGGAACGTTGATGCGCGTCTGCAAAAAACAAGCCCCCCATCGGATAGCCAGGTTCCGCCTAGAGAGGCTTTCTTCCTGTAGCTATCTGATAGGGGGCAAAGTATTACTGTTGGCGTGCTTTTGTGCCTGACCTGCAGGATGTTACTTCAGCTTGGAAAGCAGCGTTTCACGGATGCTGTCAATGCTTCCCTCGCCGTTAAGTTCAACATAGGTCATGCGGGGATCCTGATTGGCCAGCGCCTTGAAGTAGTGAGCCGCCGCCAGCGTGCCGTCTACATCATTATAGTAGATGTCGTGACGTTTATTGATGGCTTCTTCGTTCTGGTCGTCAGCGCGGGCGGACAGAGTTCCGCCACATACGCGGCATGTGTCGCCTACCGGCTTGATGGCGTCGATGAAAATGTTGTTCGGATGATTATTGTTATTGGCGCAGAGGCGACGGCCCATGATGCGGTTTTTCGCTACCTGGCGGGGCAAAAGAATTTCCACCACGTAGTCAAGATGCATTCCGGCCTTGTCCAGCGCTTCGTGCAGCTTGCGGGCCTGCTCCATATTGCGGGGGAAGCCGTCCAGCAGCCACCCCTTGTCACTCTGTTTGCCCAGGATATCAAGAATCATGGGAATAGTGATCTCGTCGGGCACCAATTCCCCGCGATCCATGTATTCCTTGGCTTTTTTGCCCAGTTCCGTGCCTTGTCCGACATGCTGGCGGAATACCGCGCCGGATTCAATATGGGCTACGCCGTATTTTTCCATGAGCAAAGCGCCCTGCGTTCCTTTGCCACTGCCGTTGGGGCCGAAAATGAGAAGATTCATCCCGTCTTCCTTTGTGCTTGATGTTCCCATCGGAGGATGTCGATTCGGTCGGAAACCGTCAACAGAGTACTCTAACC